>JAFUBE010000976.1 GCA_017460365.1 Eggerthellaceae bacterium | reverse complement strand
CGTCGTTGATCGCCTTGCGAATCGTCTGCGGCTCGATGCCGTGCTCCTCGTTGAACTGTACCTGGATCTCGCGCCTGCGCCGCGTCTCGTCGATAGCGCGCTTCATCGAGTCGGTGATCTTGTCGGCGTACATGATGACCTGCCCCGATACGTTGCGTGCGGCGCGTCCAATCGTCTGGATGAGCGAGCGGTGGTTGCGCAGGAACCCTTCCTTGTCGGCGTCGAGGATCGCCACGAGCGACACTTCGGGAAGGTCGAGACCTTCGCGCAGCAGGTTGATGCCCACGAGCACGTCGAACTTTCCCAGGCGCAGGTCGCGCAGGATCTCCACGCGCTCGAGCGTGCCGATGTCGGAGTGCATGTAGCGCGCTTTCACGCCTTGGTCGAGCAGATGGTCGGTACAGTCTTCGGCCATCTTCTTGGTGAGCGTGGTGATGAGCGTGCGCTCGCCGTTCGCGGCACGCGCCTGTGCCTCGTCGATCACGTCGTCGATCTGCGACACGATAGGCCGGACGACGATTTCGGGGTCGAGCAGGCCGGTCGGGCGGATGATCTGCTCCACGCGGGCTTGTTCCACGTTTATCTCGTAATCGCCGGGCGTGGCCGAAACGTAGATGAACTGCGGCACGCGCGCCTCGAACTCGTCGAAGCGCAGCGGACGGTTGTCCAGGCAGCTCGGCAGGCGGAACCCGTGTTCGGCCAGCACGATCTTGCGCGAACGGTCGCCCTCGTGCATGCCGCGGATTTGCGGCACCGTTACATGTGACTCGTCGATGATGCACAAAAAGTCGTTCGGGAAGTAGTCGATGAGCGTGTAGGGCGGCTCTCCCGGATCGCGACCGTCGAGGTGGCGCGAGTAGTTCTCGATTCCCGAGCAGAACCCCATGGTCTCGAGCATCTCCAAATCGTAGTTCGTGCGCATCTCCAGGCGTTCGGCTTCGAGCAGCTTGCCTTCGCTCTTGAACTGCTGCAGGCGCTCGCGCAGCTCGTCCTGAATCGTGTTCAGCGCGTGCTCCATCTTCGGGCGCGCGGTGACGTAGTGCGATGCCGGCCAGATGGGCAGCGCCTCGTAAGTGCCCAAGACCTCGCCGGTCACGTTGTCGATTTCGGCGATCTCCTCGATTTCGTCGCCCCAGAATTCCACGCGAACGGGGTTGTCGGCATAGGGCGGGAACACGTCGAGCGCATCGCCGCGCACGCGGAACGTGCCGCGCGAGAGCTCGTAGTCGTTGCGGTCGTATTGTATGTCGATGAGGTCGTGGATCACGTCGTCGCGCTCGGCCGGCACCTGCTTGTCGAGGAAGACGGCCATGCCTGCGTAGTCCATCGGCGAGCCGATGCCGTAGATGCAGCTCACCGACGCAACCACGATGACGTCGCGCCGCGATAGAAGCGCCGAGGTGGCTGCATGGCGCAGCTTTTCCACTTCCTCGTTGATCGAAGCGTCCTTCTCGATGAACGTGTCAGACGACGGCACGTACGCTTCGGGCTGGTAGTAGTCGTAATACGAGACGAAATACACGACCGCGTTGTCGGGGAAGAACTCCTTCAGCTCGGCGGCGAGCTGCGCGGCGAGCGTCTTGTTCGGCGCCATGACGAGCGTCGGTTTCTGCACCGCTTCGATGGTTTTCGCCATGGTGAAGGTCTTGCCCGAGCCGGTGACGCCGAGCAGCGTCTGGTAGCGCAGGCCCTCTTCGACGCCTTCGGCCAGTTTCTGGATGGCCTGGGGTTGGTCGCCTGCAGGCTCGTACGGCGAAACCACGGCAAGCGGCGTGTTCGACAGCCGCACTTCGGGCAGCTTGCCTTCCATGGTGACGCCTTCTATGTTCGATAAATGTGCCATACTTCAAGTATAGGGCATGGAAGGACGAGTGATTGCCATGGCGAAGCCGCCGTTTCACAGCTTTGCGTTTACGCTCATCGAGGACAAGCGCCCGCGCAAGTCGTTGCGCATGACCGTAGGCGAGGAAGGAATGTACGACCTGCAGGTACAGGTGGGTTCGGCGGCCAATCCATCGTCGCAGTTCACGCGCCGCGTGCCGGTCGAGGCGGCCGAGCGCTTGCGCGATGCGTTGCAAGCGGTGGGCGCGTTCGGCTGGGACGAGTCGTACGGCGACGATACGGCTCCGGGCAGCCGCCGTTGGATGATGTCGGTCGTGTTCGAGGAAGGCGTGTTCACGATGGAGTCGAAAGGCGGAAGCGATGCGCCGCCCGGTTTCGACGACCTGCTCGAAGAGCTCTACCGGCTCGACTTCCCACGTCCGGCCTCTGCGGCCCCTCCGGCCGCCGTTAAGCCGTCGAGCATCGGCGATTTGGCGGCGTTCGCATCGGAGGGCGGTTTTCCCAACCTCGACTCCACCGAGCTGCAGCGGCGCATCAAGGACGAGGTCGCGCACATGAGCCCCGACGAACGAGCGCAGCTCATCGACATGCTCGTCGACTCCGGCATGGGCACGCGCGAGTTCTGGGAAAACTACTTCGGCCAGCTGTAGCTTCCCGCCTCCCGGCCCGGGCCAGGCGGGAGGCGGCTCATCGGCGGCGCGGGCGTTTGAGGTCGTCGGTGTCGAGGCAGATCGTGAAAGGCCCGTCGTTCACGAGCGCAACTTGCATGTCGGCACCGAACTCGCCGCATTCCACGTGCGCTGCGTCGCGATGCGCGCGTTCTACGAACAGCTCGTAAAGCCGCTGCGACTCGTCGGGCGCTCCTGCGCTGGAAAAGGACGGGCGGTTGCCTTTGCGGCAGTCGGCGTACAGCGTGAACTGCGAAACGACGAGCACTTCGCCATCCACGTCGGCAAGCGAGGCGCCGGTGTGATGCTCTCCATCGGGGAAGATGCGCATCTTGAAGATCTTGCTCCACAGCTGTTCGACTTCGGCTTCGGTGTCGGAGGCGCCCACGCCGAGAAGCACGCAGAACCCGCGTCCGCACGAGCCGACGACCGCGCCGTCGATCGAAACGCTCGCTTCGCGCACCCGTTGAATCACTGCCCGCATTTTCCGTCTCCCGTCGCTTGTCGGTTGCTATACTTCCACTAATCTAGTGAAACCCGGCGTCGCGCGAAAGGGGCGATTGCGAAAAACATGGGCGCAGCATGCACATACGGCCGTCCCGGCAAGGTCGTGTTCGAAACGACCAACGTAGAGGCGCACGAGCTGCGGGCTTACGAAGTGCTGCGCCTGCATGGCCACAGCTTTCGCGTGCTGGCGGTCGATCCGCAGGCGCGCGCACGTGGCCTTTCGAGCCTCGACATGGAGATGTACGGCAGCCTGTGGGAGCTCAAGTGCCCTCGGGGTTCGAATGCGAAGAAGACCATTACGCGAAATCTGAACAAGGCTGTTCTCCAGGCGCAGCATGCGTCGGTTCCAATTGAACACATCAGAATCGTGCTGAGCGCTCTGGAGACTTCGTTGGAAAAAGACGATGTTGTATCGATTGTTGAAAAAAAGCTTCGCGAAGGAAAAATCGACGAACTCATCCTCATCTTGAACGAAGACGACATTCGTTACTATAAAAAGGGAACGGAGATTCCCATTGCCCTTCTGTTTCAGACGGGGGGGTGTCTCCGCATGAGCAATGATACCACAATGCACGGCGCTATCGAAGCGCCGAGCGAGCATGAAAAAGCGGAGATTCCCATTGCCCTTCTTGTTCAGATGGGGGGGTGTCTCCGCAACTGGGATTATAGCATAGGTGCCGAGCTTGCAGGGTCGCGATTGCAGGTCGTGTTCGGCTGCGTGCGGCCTCGGCGTAGCAGCGCGCGCTATCGTGCGGTTCGGCTTGAAGGCGCTTCGGCGCAGGGGCGAAAGGCGCTCAAATGATCGATGAAATCCAAGTACGGAATTTGGCGCTCATCCGCGAAGCCGAGCTTATGCCGTGCGATGGGCTCACCGTGCTCACGGGCGAGACGGGCGCGGGCAAGACGGCGCTGCTCTCGGCGCTGAAGCTGCTGATGGGCACGCGCGCAAGCGCCGATTTGGTGCGCGATGGGGAAGGCGGCTTAACCGTTTCGGGGCGTTTCTTCGGCGTGGGCGAGGCGCCCGGCGACGAGACGGTCGTCGTGCGCAAGGTGAACGCCGAGGGTCGCTCGCGCGCCACGGTGAACGGCACGATGGCTTCGGCTCGCGAGCTCTCCGAAGTGGTCGCGCCGTCGATCGACCTGTGCGGCCAATTCGAGCACCAGCAGCTCATGCGGCCGGCGACCCACGTCGCCCAGCTCGACGCATGGGCCGGCGAAGAAGTTACCCGCGCACGCGATGCGTATGCGGCGGCCTTCGCGTCGGCCGCCAAAGCCGCCGCGGAAGTGCAGCACGTCCAAGAGGCGCAGGAGCTTTCTTCCGCCAAGCTCGACGACGCGCGCTTCACACTTTCGCGTATTGACGAAGTCGACCCCAAGCAGGGGGAATACGAGCAGCTGCAGCACGACCTCGAACTCGCCGAGCACGCCGAAGCGCTCGCTCGCGCCGCCGCCACGGCGCGCGCGGCCTTGGCTGACGAAGCCGGCGCGCTCGACGCCCTGAACACGGCCGCATCTGCGCTCGAGGCGGTCGGCCAGGTCG
>JAFUBE010000975.1 GCA_017460365.1 Eggerthellaceae bacterium | reverse complement strand
TGTCAGCTCCGCGTCGTAGCCGTGCGAGAGAGCGTCGGCCTCCTCGCCAGGAAGCTGCGGTTGTCCGGGTACGCGCAAGCCCTCGGCGGGGTGGTCGACGCCGTCCCTTCGGCTGAAGTAGCGGTTGAGCGTCGCCTCGATGAAGATGTTCAGCCCCAGCCCGTCGCAGAACGGGTGGTACATGGCAAAGCTCATCACCTTGCCCTCGTACGTGACGTCTAGGCAATGCCAGTTGGTTTCGGGTCCCGCGATTGCGCGAAGGGGCCCCTCGGCCACCTCGAAAGGCAACGGGTTCTTCGCGTAGTAGAAGGTACCGCCGCGCTCGACGAGCGCATCGGCGAAGTAGGGGGCGCGCTCGAGCACGTCGCCTACGGCTTCCTGGAGAACGCCGCCATCCACGTTCGACGTCAACTCCACCTCGACCACAAACGAGCGGATCGGCTCATCGGTGTACAGGGTGCTATTTCCCGACCAAAGCCTTTCCTTGATTTCGAAATCTGGTTGCTTGTTTGTTTGCTTACCCATGTTCTAGCCTTCTAACTTCGGGGTTCTCCGTACCATGAGTGTAACAAATGGGGGTATCTCGAAGTCGACAAACGGCGCCCGCACCCTCCACCGAACACGTTCCATGTCGGCTGCATGAAAGTTTTCGCATTCGCTCCAGTTCCCTGTCCCGTTTTCGCCGATGCCTCAGCTCAGGGTTTGGGCAACGGCTGCGTCGAGCGCTTGGCGACCAACGTGACAAACCGCTACAAGCGCTTTGTCGCCGAGCACTTTGTTATGCGTGTCGACAGTCGCAACTACACACAACCATGAGAAGCGTCATCAAGCAAGGGCTACGAGTTCGTTTCCGCATGCCCTGCGGATGAAGGCGGAACGCGAGATGCCTTCCTTCTTTGCCGCCGCATCGATGGCGGCAAGCTCGAAGTCGTAGAATTTAAGCGACGTCGTCTTCATCTTCGCCTGCGGCCTGCCGTCAATGGGCTTTCCGAACTTGAAGTCGCCCCAATCACCGTTTTCGAAAGCCTCTACGTCGGCATCGACTTCCTCGATGCTTGTTCCGAACGCTTTGCTGAGCTCCTTGTCGCTCATCTGTTCCTCCTTCCGAAGCCGAGCTCTCTCTTCACCCTCTCCTGCGGTGGCGTCTGCGCGTGCTTGACGAGCCAATCGCCTCTTTCGTTTCTTATCGCTATCACCTCGAGCAGCCTGCCAGAAGAATCGTAGCCTATGCCGACGTGCTCTTCGGGTTCTTTGCCGAGCCTCTGCGTGCTGCGTATGCAGTGCTCCCACGCATGGGCGGCATCTTCCTTCGAGACGTCCGGATGCCTCTGCTCTACCCGATCGAGTACGTAGATTCTATCCACGTATTCCTCCACAGATGTCCATAATGGTATTACCTCTTAGTAGTATATCAATCGCCTTGGAGGCAATCAATTCTTTTGCCTCTGGCCTAGCGCCCCGTTGCATGTTTGGTGAAACACGGGAACACACGGGGACGGGGGTTTCGTGTTCGGGCGATAATGTCATCAGCTGGAACACGTTTGCCCCATCCCCCCCATATGCCCATCGTCCCGTCAAGGGGGAATTTCCAGGTTCTTCAGAAAAAAGTCGACCCGCCCCGGGTAGCTACTCCGGGGGCGGGCCTTATCGAATCTGCCCGAGGCCAGACATGCGTGCATATCCTAGCGGGGGTTGGCCTCGTCAAACGGACGCTCAAACGGGTTCACTCTCATATCCTTGGTTACGGCCTGTCCGGCCGCCCATAATTCGATGCTCTGTGTCAGGCAGGGTCGCTTGTCTTGTCTCGGAAGTCTCTGTGCGTATGTCCTCGATGCGCGGGACGGCCGCGAGTTGCCTGTGCCTGCTCGAGTCCGCGCCCCGGGCGGATGGGATGCCTCTATGCGCGGGAGGGGGCGCCTAGGCGGCCCCCTTCCCCAGCTGCTCCTCCTGGACCTTGAGCCCCATGACCCAGATCCAGCGGACGAGCTCGCTCACCACGGCAACCTTGGCCTTGTTCGCGTTCTTGTGCCTCTCGTGGGCCAGGTGGCCGTATCGCGCGAAGAGGCGCTCGTTGGCCCTCGCGGCGATCGACCGGCAGGCGGCCGAGGGGTCGGCGCCCTTCGGCGCGGCCTTCTTCCCCGACTTCCACGTCGCGATGCCCGAGCAGCCCTCTACGAGGGCGCGCCTGAGGCGCTTGTCGCCCGCCTTGGTGATCCTGCCGTGCTTGCCGCCCTCGCCGCTCGAGCCGTCGCTCGGCACGGTGCCCAGCCAGCACGACACCTTGCGGCCGGACTTGAAGCGGGAGAAGTCGCCGATCTCCACGCGGGCGAGGATCGCGTTCTCCACCTCCACGCCCTTCAGGCACGTCAGCGCGTCGACGTAGGGCTTGTGCTCCGGTTGCGCGGCCAGGGCGCGCACCTCGGCCTTGAGCCCCTTGACCTCCTGGCAGGCGTCGCGGACCTGGCGGCGGTAGGCCGCGAACGCCTTCTCCGCGGACGGCTCGTCGAAGCCGATGGAGTCGAGCCACTTCTCGAAGTCGCGGGTCCAGGCCTTCTTCAGGTTGCCGGTCTTGGTCTTCTCGTTCCAGACATGCCCATGGCGCTGCAGGAACATCAGCAGGCGCTGCTTGGCGTGCTTGGCGACGTCGACCGCGACGCGGCGGCAGCGCACCAGGTCGCGCTCCGCCTCGGTCTTCTCGTCGGGGACCCAGACCACGCTGTAGCCCGAGTCGGGGTTGGCTATCTCGCGCCGTATCGCGCGCGCGTCGAGCCTGTCGCACTTCTGTTTCCTGTCCTTGGCCGACTTCGGCAGCGTCGAGACCGCGATCACGTCGCAGTCGAAGCCTAGCCCGCGCGCCAGCACGAAGCCCGTGCAGCCGGACTCGTAGGCGCAGTAGACGGGCTGCGGCAGCGTGGCCAGCCACTCCGCCACGTCGGCCGCCTGCGGGCAGTTGCCGAACGAGCGGCTGAACACCTCGCCCGTCTCCACGTCTATGGCGCTCGCCTGGATCGAGCGCGCGTGCACGCCCATTCCGACATAGGCGGTATACTTACGCATCGGAAAGCCCCTTCCTTGTCTGTGGCTCTGACAGCCAGGTTGTTAAGAGGCTTCCGATGTCGACCCACGCGCCCGGTAGAGGCTAATTGTTAACAAGCGGGGCTTCCTTGCCTGCCCGTCTCACGATGGGCATATTGTCTGTGTTCGTGTGTTCGTACGCATCCCTTGTCAGGCTGGTGTCCGCCGAGCCCAAGGGGAATCAGAAATAGCGTCCACGAAGCTTGACGAGTGCAGACGCTTCCCTCCTACCTCGACATGCTCGAGCGGCACTACCTCGTCTGCTCAGTTCCCGGATGGGCTCCCCCCGCGCGCTCGCCGAAGCGGGTCCGCACCAAGCCCAAGCGCTACCTCGCCGATCCGTCGCTCGCGGTGGCGGCGCTCGGCATGTCGCCGGACTCGCTCATCTCGGACTGGCAGGCGTTCGGTTCGGTCTTCGAGAACCTCTGCATGCGCGATCTCGAGGTCTACGCGCGAAGCATCCCCGGGTCCGCTCTCGAGCCGGTCAGATACTACCGCGATGACTCCGGTCTGGAGGTCGACGCCGTGATCGAGCTCGACGATGGCCGGTGGGCGGCAATCGAGGTGAAGGTATCCGAAGACAAGGTGCAAGACGGCGTCTCGTCTCTCAAGCGGTTGAGGAAGAAGCTGTGCGCAAACGCCGCCGCCAGGACCCGCGAGCCGGAGTTCATGATGGTGCTCGTCGGCATGTCCGACTACGCGCGAGAGGCGGAAGAGGGCATCTCCGTCGTCCCCGTGAGGGCGCTCGGTAAGTAGGCGCGTGGCGCCCGCGAATTTGCTCCCGAACCGCCCCAGGCACCCCGACACCGCCCCGCATCCCTTGTCATGACGGCATTTCCCTTTCCGTGCACGCGCCCCGTTGCATTGCGAGCGCGCTCGGGGGTTATCGCTGCCTGAATACGAGAGACGCCCCATCCTGGGAGAGGGCGAGCAGCCCCTTGGAGTAGCGCATGGACACGTCTTGGTTCTCCATCGTGATGACGCCGGTCGCCTCGGTCTTCGGCTGCCACACGCCGTCTGTGTTCTCGCCGAACATCGACAGCGAGCTGGACCCGTTGGCGTTCAGCTTAAGGAATACGTACAGCTTCAGCTGCTTCAGCGCGTTCAGCTCGGCCTCGCCGGTCACCTGGCTGCCCTGGCGCATCTCGACGAGGTCCCAGGTGCCCACGAAGGGGTGCTGCCGGGTCTTCACCGCCTTGGCCTTCGACCATGCGCCGTACACGGTCTTGCCGCCAATCTTGCCGAAGGGGCGCACCCATACGCGGTACTTCGTCGCGCGCTCCAGGCCCGAAAACGTACAGGTCGCCTTCTTCGAGTAGATCTTCTCGAAGGCCGAGCCCACCGATTTGCCAGTCGAGATCGCGAACTGGTAGCCGGTCCCGCCGCGCTTCTTGCTGGCGGTCGCCTTCACGGTGGAGTACGACGGGCTCGCGGCCGACGCGATGGCGCTCTTCTTGGGGACGATTTTGAAGGTCTTGGTCACCTCGCCCACGCAGCTGCCCGTGAACTTCACGGTGACGCTGCCGAGGCCCACCTTCTTGTTGTTCTTGTAGGTGACACTGCAGCCGAACGCGCCGCTGTGCTTCTGCGCTGGCCACTTGCCCAGGTACACCTTCGGCTTTACGGCCTTGCCCGTGTACGTGAACTCCGTGCCCGCTATGGAGAGGTCGCCCTTGCTCACTTTCAGCGGCGTGATGGTGAAATCCACCGTCTTTTCTCCGATGTAGCCGTTTATGCCGATGACGGTGGCGTGAGCGGTGCCGGCTTCGTCGTTGCCGCTGAGGGAGACCTTGTAGTCCTTGTCCTCGACGAGCTTCGCGCCGTCAAGGCTCACGCTTATGGTGGGCATCACCTTGCCGTTGAACACGTAGGCGTAGTTCGTCGCGTCCAGCTTCACGGCCGCGTTCGCGATGGAGGGCGTGGGTTCAGGTTCGGGTTCGATTGCTGGCGTGGGCTCCTCCATCGGGTCGGGCGTAGCGGTGGGCTCCTCTGCTGTCTCGAGAGCCGAGAGCGCCTTGTCCTGACCGAGGGGCGCCGCGGCCACGAGCGTCGTCTGGTTCGCGCGCGCCTGAGCGGGAGCGATGGCGACGCATAGTGTGCAACACAAGAAGAGCGATACGGCTGCGAGCAATGATTTCCTGAACGACATAGACGACCGTCTCCTCCCGAATCGAATGAGGCCTCGATTGTATCATCGGGCGCATGGGCGAATCGCCCAACGCGGTTATCAGACATCGCCCCGCATCCCTTGTCATAGAGATGGAATGCATGAACTCGTTCTTATCTATGGCTTGGAAATACACGAGGTAATAGCATTCTAAGGTATCTGCTGTTGAACATCCCTATCATCACGGGCGGGTTCTTGCTCATCGCTATGCTATAGTCGATGGACTGGTTTTTGGTAATGATGTTTTATGCGGAGGCGAACGTACCGCAAATGTGGGGAGGGGTTGCGCATGAACAAGCAAGGCTCGGATATCGCGGGCGCGAAATCGGTTTCGTACAAGATCGGCGAAAACGCTGTCACCCACAGCGCAGTCTTCGACGATGCCGAGAACGGCATTGCTTGGGATGGCAAGGACGTCATCACGGTTAAGGACGCCTCCCTAAGCGAAATCAACGTCGAGGGCAGCGCTGAGATCAGGTTTCAAGGTGAGAGCGTCATCGAGCACATCATCCATTCGGATGGCGGCGACCTCACCCTCGTGGGCGACGAATGCGCGCTTGCTGCGCAGAGGCCGAAAGTAACCATCGGGTTAGGGGCGGTTCGAGAGGACTCCGACAGTTGGGGCTATATCGCCTCCAGCAAGCATGATATCGACGAAAAAGGCCAAATCGTAAAATCCACTTATGGCAACATCGCCGTAAAAGGACTGAGGATCGTGTTTTGCAGCAGGCTCAATGCGGTCGAGGGCCAAGACGTCGCGATCGCGAACAGCACGCTCGGCGTCGACCGCGCTGCCGATGCGGCCCTGAACGTCTTCGCCAACGGCAAGGCGGACATCGCCGGGTCGGTTGTCGATACCGGCACCGCCATCTGGAACGATAGCATCGGCTACGTGGGCTATATCTACACAACGGGTTTGATGACCATCGAGAACTCCGATGTGAGCGTGCGTCCTCCCGAGGGTTGGGCCGAAACGGATGGCCGCGCATCCATGAGCGTGAGTTCGGCGACTGGCGTCAGACTGATTGGTATGGCAAACGGCGAAATCAAGCAAAAGGACGGCTATTCCTACATCGATACGGGAGATGGCGACAGCGTTTTCCTGAAGGCCAGTGGAGAGTAGCGGCACTCCATCCGCGAGAAAGCGGGAACAGCGGGATGTCCGTTGCTTGCCTTGATGCTCAGTCTGCAAGGATGCCGCTTTCGCTTCCATAGAAGAGCGGACCGGTACCCGCTCGGAGCGGCGGGCGCATCCTGCGGGCATGCGGGGAGGAGCTACTTCTCTACCCGGCTGTAGCGGCCCAGGTATTCGAGCGCATCGATGCTTTTAGGCGGGAGGCATCCTCGTCCGAGAAGCCGTCATCGCGCTCGAGCTCGAGGACGTAGCGACACTTGCGCAGCGCGGACTTCTCGGGTCAGTCGGGCACGCACACCAGCATCGCGCCTCACGAGCAGGCCGCGTCCAGGACCCCCGGCAGCTTGTCGGCCGCGATGCGCGCGGCGAACACGGCGCACTCGTAGCCGGGAAGCTCGTTCGCCCGCTTCGACACGACGTAGAAGCGCGTCTTGTTCGCCTCGTTTTGCGAGACGTTCTCCAAAAGTCGTCGGGCGAGCTCTAGCCGTATGCCAAGGGACGGTTCTCCTGGCAAGACTTCTGATACAGCTCCATCGGCTATGATTAGGGCAGCAAAAGGCGGTGGGCGTGTGCTCTCAAGCCAGCCGTATCTGACAGCGGAGGGCAGATCATGAAAAAGAAGACAATGGCGGTATTTGTGGCGCTCGTAATGTTGATGGGCGTCTTGTTAGCCGGATGCGGACAGGGGCAGACCGCGGCACAGGAAACGGCGATTGGCATCATCGGCGCGATGGATGAAGAAGTGGCAACATTGAAAGAAGCGGCGAAGATCACCAGGACAACGACGATTGCAGGCATGGAATTTTGCGAAGGGAAGCTTGAGGATAAAAAAGTCGTCATCGTCCAGTGCGGCATGGGCAAGGTCAACGCGGGGATTTGCGCACATACCCTGATCAACGATTTCGGATGCACGAAGATTGTCAATACCGGCGTTGCGGGATCTCTGGACAACAAGCTTGATATCGGGGATATCGTTGTATCGGTTGACGCCGTGCAGCACGACTTCGATGTGGAACCCATTGGTTTCAAAAAAGGGGAGATCCCCTACACGGGGCTTTACGCCTTTCCGGCAGATGAGAAAATGCGTGCCGTGGCGATAGAGGCGGCGGGCAAAGCTGCACCGGATATCCATGCGTACGAAGGCAGGGTATGTTCCGGAGACCAGTTTGTTGCCACTGAAGAGCAGAAGCGGGCAATCACGTCGAACTTCGGCGGCATGTGCTGCGAGATGGAAGGTGCGGCGATTGCGCAGGCATGCTATCTGAACAACACCCCTTTCGTGGCGATTCGCGCTATCTCGGACAAGTCGGACGGATCGCAGAGCATGGAGTACGAGACATTCAAAGCGTCGGCGGCTGCGAACTGCGCAAAAATCGTAGAGTATATGGCGGGCAAGTTGTAAGTTGATAAGGCCTCGGCGAAGACCGAGGTCGTAGCCGCCAACGAGAACAAGGGCTCGCTCGTGATAACCGAAGCGGCTGGATTGGCTGAGGTTTGCGAAAGCCCCTGATTCTGCACAACCCTGAGCGGAAGCGCCTTGCTGTGCTACCCTGCAAACCGCGAGAGGGCTTCATGGTTTCGGGCAGCAAAGCCTCTTGGA
>JAFUBE010000974.1 GCA_017460365.1 Eggerthellaceae bacterium | reverse complement strand
GGTTCTTGAACGCGGCGATCTTCGCCACGTGCGCGCTGTGGCCTTCCAGCCCTGTGCGCGAGAATATGTCGGCGATGGATTGCAGAGAGGAAGAGTGCGCGAAGTCGTCTGCTTCCTCGCGTCGCATGCCGCACAGCGCATAGAGGCGGTAGCCCTGCACGAGCTCTTCGTCGCGCGCGAGCATCAGCGGGCTTACGGAGTAGCGCCTTCCGTTCACTTCCCGCGCGCTCAGGGGCTGGTAGGCAGCGCGGCCGAACAGCAGGGCGCACAGCTGCGACGCCAGGAGGGAGCCCGTAAGGTCGGCCCCGTCGTCGCGTCGCGCCTGCTTCAGCAGGCGGATGCCCGCGTCGCGCCTCTCCCACGCCTTACGCAAGTGGCCGCGCGTCGTGACGTCGGGGATGTCGGGCGAGCAAGCAGAGAGGCCAACGTAGTCGCCAGCCAAGATGGACGCGCAGAACGTGTCGTCCCAATCGTTGTCGAAGAAATTCACGTCTTCCCACCGCGCGGGCGACCCCGGCGCCCGGTACCAGAAGTGGTCGGTGAGCGACGCGCCGTGGCCCATCAGCGCCAGCTCGAGAGCCGAATTTGCGCCGAAGCCACCCAGGATCTCGTCGAGGTCCGCGCGGTTTGGCGATACCTTGCGTGAGAGAACGAGGCTCGTGACGGAAGCGTCCAGGTCGGAGCAATCGATTCCGATCGCGGCGAGCTCCTCATCGCTCGCTTCGGGCGCGCCCGAAACATGCGCCTTGCCCTCCTCCGGTTCGACTTCGAAATCGAGCAGTTCCCGGTTCTCGAACATGAGTGTGCGTTTCATATGGTGTTGTCCTTCTGTGTGTCAAGAGTGTCGAGAGAACCGTCCCTTTGACACCCTTGACACTTTTTGAAGTGTCTTACTGCGCGATTGGAACGATAGAGCAATCCTCGTTTCAGCATATTGCTCGCCCCGTCGATGATCACGCGTCACTTCAAGGATCTCCGTCCTGTTTTAGTAAGCAGTAGGTTTATAGCTACCGCAAGAAGAGCCCCACGCGACGCCGCCAGAGATGGCCTCCATCTCCGCATCGGAGAGCTTGTAGCCCTCGCGTTTGGCCAGAGCCAGCAATTCCTCGGGCGACTTGCACTCCTTGGCCTCTTCGCGCAGTTCCGGGCTAATGTCCAAGTTCTCAAGATTCATGTCAATCCACCTCTCTCTGCAAGCGCTTAATATGTCCAGTCGTGGGGCTTGGGGTCCTTCCAGGCGTGCTCCACCGCGATATGCACCACGCGGTCTTGGTCGTCTCTGAATTTCGCCCCGCATCTGTCACAAACGTAAATGTATTGCGAATCGTCATTACGTCATTATCAGCCGCGTTTGTCTGTCATGAAGCTGCCGCAGATTCCGCTGCTCCAACTACTGCCGCCGGAGATAGCATCCATCTCGGCATCCGACAGCTTATAACCTTCCGCCTTGGCAAAGGCGAGCAGCTCTTCGGGCGATTTGCACGCCTTGGCCTTCTCGCGCAGTTCATCGCTAATGTTCAGGTTTTCCAAATCCATAACGCGGCCTTTCTGTCGGCGCTGCATAACGATGCTTTCATGTTAAACGCGCCCAGAAGGTTTTCACGTCCCGCAAGCCCCGATGTTCCAGAACGTCACGGATTTTTTGTGCTGTAAACTCAGGACGGATTGAGACAGCGACCTGTCCCCTGTCTCACTGGATTGCGGCACACGAAGCCTCCCTCTACAGAGAAGGCTACTCAGCCACCCAGCGGCGTAGACCGGCAGGCACACGCGATTGTGCCTGATGCCTGCCTCATCGCGAACGCATCTGGGCATGCTTGGCGAGCACGAACGCGTCGGGGTCGTAGCGGTACGGCGGGCATTTGTGCTTGCCGAACAGGCGCAGCTGCGGGCAGGCGCCGCCGCACAGGGGAAGCCACACGCAGTCGTAGCACTTGTCGCCGGGATCGGGCGTGCAGGTGTTCAGGAACTTGCTGAGCATGTCGGGGTTGCTCGCCGTGGCGAGGGGATCGGCCGGGTCCCAGTCGCGGGCGGTCGCGTAGGCGAACTCGGGCTGCCCGCAGAGCTTGCCGCCGCACTTGTACAGGTAGCCTTTGTCGTCGATGGCCACCATCCACAGGTTCTGGCCGACGCACGCGTGGTCGACGCCTACGGGGACGTGCCTGGTCTCGGGGCGCAGGCTGACCTCGATGCCCCGAAAGGCGTATTCGGCCATCGGGCTGTTCAACTCGTCGCGGGGGCTGACGTCGATGAGGGACGCGACGTAGAAGTCGATGCGGTTGCCGGTTTCGGCGGCGCGGTTCATCACGTGCGCCTTCAGGTCGTCGAGCTGCGCCACGTTCCCCTCGTGCGTGTTGGCGCGAATGAGCGTCTTGATGGGAGGCTTCAAGTGCCCCAGGTTCTCCACGATGCGGTCGAACGTGGGGCCGCCACCGACAAGGCGGCGCGTGGCGTCGTTCGTCGCGCCGACGCCGTCGAGGGGAATGTGTACCTTCTCAATCTGGCAGCGCCCGAACAGTTCCACCACCTCGGGAGTTATAAGGTAGCCGTTCGTGAAGATCCACGACTCGTAGGCGCAGCCCCGCTGATCGGCAACCGCTATGAGCCGCGGCGAGAGCGCCTCGATCACATCGGTCGCCAGCAGGGGCTCGCCGCCGAACCAGGTGATGTTGAGCTTGGTTGCGCGCGCGGCGTCGACCATGCGGGCGACCAGCGCCACGACATCGTCTTGCACTTCGGGCGACATCTTGCCCCGCCCGAGGCTTGCAAAGCAGTACGGGCACTCGAAGTTGCAGGCCATGGTGGGGCAGATGGTGACCGATACGGTTCCCCCCTGCGCCGTTGAGCAATCGAGCCGCCGTTTCGCCTCGAGCGCCTCGCGCTCGTCGAAGTTCACGATGAGGCCGCCCCTCGCGAGGCGCGCGATGAAGGGGTTGGTCTCGGGTATCTCGTCGAGCACGCTCATGACGTAGAGGTCGAGCGGCGTGTATTCGCCACATGAGCGCCTGTAAGTGTTGTAAAAGGCGATGCTCTTCGAGTCAGGGACTTGTGCTTGCAAAAGAGAGCGCGAAACATGCCATCCCGCTTCGGCCGCTGTGCGCGCGCCCGTCTCCTCTTGGCTCATCTCATGCTCCTCTGCTTAAGCTCTTATAGCTTAATACTAGAAGACTTGCCATCCGAATGGCAATCGTTGCATGCGCCCAGCTGCGCGCTCGGCGCATGCTTCTCCCGCTGGTCTTCTCGTGTTTAATACCTGAACGATAAGCAATCGCTAATGGTTTTCCATCTGCCGCCCGAAATGGTCTCCATCTGGGCATCCGACAGCTTGTAGCCTTCTTTCTTGGCAAGCGCCAGCAGCTCCTCGGGCGTATTGCACGCCTTGGCCTTCTCGCGCAGCTCGGGGTTGATTTCCAGGTTCTCGAGATTCATGATACGTCCTTTCAGCCGACGCGACATCTTCCATGTATACGCTGATTTAACCTTCCCTCCGCAGGGGCTGGTTCGCCCAATAGCAACGGCAACCCCGCCTTCCTTGGCTAGAGCGCTTTCGCCGGCAAGCGAGTCGACCCCCGTAGGGCGATCTTCTGATAGCCCGTGGACCATGTAGGCGAGCGATCAGGAGATCGCCCCTACGGGGGCTGCCATTGCTGTGGTATGAACCAGCCCCTGCGGGGGAAGGTTAAATCAGCGTCTATAGCGTTGCGCTACGCTTCCATCCTATGCGAATCCCGCAAGTTTCGCCCCGTACCGAAGGCAAGTGTTCCAGAACGTCACGGGTTTTCACTCCGGCGGGCGCATCCCGAAGGAAACGCGGTGCGGCGCTTCGCGCCAGACGCGCGCCGCCGCTTCCGCGGCGGAATTGCCCCACTTACTGCCAGACCCAAAGTGGGGGGAT
>JAFUBE010000973.1 GCA_017460365.1 Eggerthellaceae bacterium | reverse complement strand
GCCTGTCATGAAGGTCCTGAAATCGATCGTGCCATCGTCGTCACCGTCGTATTCGAGGAGGATGCACAGGCTGTCCGCGTTTCCACCCTCCTCGGTGAACGCGCGCGGCCACACGACCCGTGCCATGAACGCCCCCACCTTAAATGAGTCACCCACATCGGCGCCGACTACGCTTCTTGCGGTGCGGCGCGCCTGATCGATCAACGATCGCGCGGAATCGCCATCGCACGTCGTCAGTTCGCTCGCAACGATGGCGCGGTCGACATCGACGCTTCGCTGCAGCTGGTCGAGGGAGCCGCAATGATCGTCGTCTGCGTGGCTCACGAGGACGCTGTCGAGATGTGCGACGTGGTTGCGCGCAAGGCCATGAAGGAGCTTTGCATCTTGGTTGCCCGTATCGACGAGCAACGTCTGGCCCCGGCTCTGCACGTAAATCGAGTCGCCCTGCCCCACGTCGAGCATGACGATGCGGTCTGCGTTGTCCCATGTTATGACGAACGCGAGGATGACCGCCGACGCCGCCGAGGCGAATGCGAGGACGGCCTTGGCATTCGGGCGCGGCCAGGACACCCAGAGAACCATGGCGACGAGCGCTGAACCCGCAAGCGCAGCACCAGCGTCAACCGTGAAGGGAACCGACGCGAACGGCATGCCCGACGCGAACGTCACGATGAACGCGAGCAGCCCGGACAATATGGCTGCGATTTCGCCCATTGGAACTGCGCTTCCCCCCAAAGCGGCCTCGAGCATGCCCGAAACCAGCCCCGAACCGCACACGAGCGGGAAAAGCGGTGCCGTTACGACGTTCGCGAGGGGTGCGATGAGCGGGAGCATGTTGAACAGCGAACAAGCGTAAAGCTGCGAGAGCAACGAAGCCGCCAAGGTGAGAGCCAGCGCGTCGCGCGCCATGGGCAGGCGGTTGAGCGGCGTGCCCCCGATCCAAGCTTGCAGGAGCGGCCCGAACACGACGATGCCTACCGTCGAGAGCACCGACAAGGCCAGCGAGACGGATATGCTCGACGGGGGATCTGCCGCCACGATGGCGAAGAGTGCGATGCCGATCGCGTTGAGCGACGACGGTCTGCGCCTGCCGAAAAACGAGAGCAGCCCGAGCGACGACATGACGGCGGCCCGCAAGGCCGAGACGGGCATTCCCGAGAGTACGTAATACGACCCCATTGCGCACATGAGCACGGCAACGGAGAGTTTGCGCGGCGCCTTAAGACCCCTGAGCACCGAGGCGAAGAGCCCTGTGACGATGACCAGGTGAGCACCTGATACGGCCACGAGATGGGCAAGGCCGCATGCCTGGAACGACGCGTACAAGTCGGTTCCGCGAACGTTCCTGCGATACCCGCAGACGAGCGCCTGCAGCAACGCATGCCGATCGTCTTCTGCGCCGATCCGGTCGATCACCGAAGCCCGCAAGCTCACGAGCTCGCCGAATGGAAACGGGGCTTGCCGCCTCTCGACCCCCGTCCCCGAGAGCGCGCCGCACGCGCCGTCTTGCCAGGCGTACCGGTCGCTGGCCACATCGACCGCCTTGAACTGCGCATCGACGATTATGCGCTCGCCTGCGAGCAGCGGCCCGCATTCTCCAAGCTGGGCTTCTAACACGAGTGGGCCCGAACCGCCAACGACGCCGCGCACCAGGGCGCTCTCTCCGAACCCATAGCTCGCGCTGTCTTCGAGAACCTCGAGCTCCACGCGCTCACCCTGCATGCCGGCCAACGCCGCGGCGGCCTCATGAATGCTCGCGGATTGCGCGCAACCGAGTAGGATGCCCACCGCAAGTGACGCCCCGACGAGGC
>JAFUBE010000972.1 GCA_017460365.1 Eggerthellaceae bacterium | reverse complement strand
GATCGCCCGTTTGCCCCGCTAGAGCGGGCGATCAGGAGATCGCCCCTACGGAACGGGGGGGGTTAAATCAGCACTTGCCTAGAGCGCTACCCGTGCTGATTTGCGAGAACTACGGTGATGCGGCCTTGCGGGGCGGCGTAGCGGTCGGGAACCGCGTGGTCGCACGCCGTAACGAGGTAGCTCGTGAACGCCTCGTAGTCGAACCCGAAGGTGGTGGGGGCCTCGGCGTCCGAAGCCTGCTTGAAGGCGTAGTAGGTGTCGCCGCCGTCGCACAGGAAGCTGATGGTGGCGACAGAATAGGTTGCAGCCGCATCGAAGCCGCGTCCGCCCACGTCGGAGATCTTCACGCGTGCGCCGATAGCCGCCGGAGACGGGTACGTGGAATCGGGGTACGTCGGGCCCTCCTGGTAGGGAACCGTGGCATCCACCGTGAAGTTGATGCCCGCCACCTGCGGGAAGGCGCCGATCGCCTTCTCCTTGCCGATGGCCTGGCATCCGGCCTCGATCGCCTCGAGCAGCTGCGCGCCGGTCACCTTCAAGACGGCCACCTCGTTCGAGAAGGGCATGACCTCCTTAATGGCCCCGAGCGTGATGTCGCCCGCTGCGAGCGATGCCCTGATGCCGCCTCCGTTCACGAGCCCGGCGTCGATTTCGCGCCCCAGCTCCTGCGAGGCCGTCCAGCGCAGGGCGTCGGTGAAGAGGTCGCCGAGGTTGGTCTCCTGGGTGCGCACGCCTGGGTCGCGCTCGCCGTTCAACAGGAAGGGCGTCGAACCCAACACCACGCCCATCTCGGATTTCACGCGGCTATCCTGCTCGTCGATGACGGCTTGCACCGATGTGTCGATGCCGCTGTAGGAGCCGGCGGCGACGGGCTGGTATGCCGGTGCGCCCTTGTCGATGACCACCACGCCGATGTTGTGCAGGTAGCAGCCCGTTTCCACGAGAAGCGTGCCCGCGACCTCTTCGTTCACTTCCTGGTGGTCATGACCGTCGATGAACAGGTCGATGCCGGTCACGCGCCCCAGCAGCTCCCTGCTCGTGCCGCCGTTCACCTCCTTGTTGCCCAGGTGCCCCACGCACACCACGAGGTCGCACCCCTGCTTGCGCAGCTCGTCGACCTGCTCCTGCGCGCATTTGTACAGGTCGTCGTCGCGCAAGAACTCGAAGTCGGCGGCGTTCTTCGGATTCGAGGTCGTGGCGGTGGCCGGCGTCGTGAGCCCGAAGAACCCCACCTTGGTGCCATCCGTTAGCTCGACGACCTTGTTCGCGGTGAAGCGCAGCTTTCCCGTCTGCTTGTCGAGGACGTTAGCCGACAGGAAGGGGAAGTTCGCCGCCTTCTCGTTGGCCGCAAGCTCATCGACGCCCCAGTCGAAATCGTGGTTGCCAACGGTCATGAGCTCGTAGCCGCACGCGTTCATGAAGGTGATCGCCGAGGCGCCCTTCACGGTGTCGACGAGCGGCATGCCCTGCGTGGCGTCGCCCGCGTCCACGAGCAGCACGTCGTAGCCCTTCTGCTTCCATTCGTCCCTCAGCGCCGCGACCGCGGCCATGGAGAAGTTGCCCTTGGTGTCGCCGGAGGCTTCGACCGCCACGTCGTGGCCGTGGGTGTCGTTGGTGTGTATGATGGCTAGAAGCGGCGTGGCTGCTGCCGAAGAGCTCGAAGCTTGTCCGCCTCCCTGTTCCGTTCGCGAGCAAGCGGCCAGCGCGGCTGAGGCGCTCAGCAGCCCGACGCCTTTCAGGAAGTTGCGGCGCGTCACCATCGGTTTCATGAAATCCTCCGCCATGCGTATCCCTCATTTCAAGAAGATCAGAACAGACTGCCTTCGAATGGATGAGCCCTATTCTACTCGCCCATTCCAAGGATTTGAGGAACAGACATGGCCTCCGCCCCCAGGTGACGTCTGTCCCCTGAGCATGATGCGATACCGCTTACGTTTATGCGCACCAACATATCCCAGGTTTTGTCGAAAGCAGCAAGTCTTGGCAGTTTTTCGCAATTAAGGGCGATATTCGAGATTTTTCGAAGTGCTGTGCAAATTATTTCGAATTTCCGACGATATTATCGCTTACGAAAGGGTAGCGCTCGTTCGCCAACGTGCTGAACTGCGCTTTTGCGACGCCGTTTTTTCCAATTTGCGAATACATTTCGAAATATCGTCGGAAATTCGAAAAAAATTGCACATCAACTCAGCTGAGGCGCAAAATCGTCGGATATTCGATTATTTTGACAGAACACAAGGGGACAGACGTGGGGCAATTTAGGGTCTGGCCCCAAATTGCCCAAATTGTCTTTTGGGCGGTCTGGAGGGAGGGGCGTGGCCCTATCCTTTCCTGGAGACGTTCAGCGCGTATGCGCTTGGATCGAGCGTCACCTCGAGGGGCGGAATCGCCCGCCGCTCGTCGAGAACCTCGCCCGTCTCGGGGTTGCGGCCGTTCTTCAGCGTGTTCGAGTTGGAGCTTATGTAATACGTGACGTCGTTAAGAAGCGCCTTGGCATCGGCGAATGCCCGGTCTTGGGCGCGGTTGCAGTAAGCGGTGATGGCGATGTTGGCGAGGAAGTCGCTTTTCAGCGACCGCGTCGCGCGCAAAAGCTCGTCCATGCTGGCTACGAGGTTGCCTTCCGCCTTGCTCCAGTAATCGCGCACCGGACGTCCATACGTGGCGCAGGTGCTCGGCTCCACGCAGAGCGTGCACAGCGCCTTGAACGCGTAATAAGGGTAGCGCTGCGCATCGAAGGTCCCCTTGGCGCCTGCGGGCTGGTTGGCGCTGTACGCCGCGCTCACGCTCGTGGCGGCGTTGGATACCGGTACGAACACCCCGTAGATCGCGGGCCCGGACGATTCCCAGGTGACGCAGCTCCTGGACGCTGGCAGATCGGGGTAGATCTGCGCGATGTGAACGCTCAGCGCCGTGTCGGTGCCGATCACGCGCATGTTGGTCCTGCCCGTCTCGTCGGGGGCGTATCCCGTCCCCTCGAAGCGGTTGCGCATGATGTCCGTCACGTCTTTAAGCGACACTCTCCGCTTCGGGTCGAAGCACAGCGGGTACTCGTCGTCGATTCGGTATGCGTCATAGCCGCCGGCAAGCAGCTGGTGTGCGATCCAAGTGCGCATGTGGGAATAGTCCGTGCGCGTCTCTGGTCCGGCGTACGTCGCGCGCAGGTTGAGCTCTCCGGCCTTGTCGCCTGCGCCGCGCTGCGCGAAGCCGGCCTGTTCGGGCAGGCTCGTCAGGTCCCTGGAAAGAACCGAATCGGCGTCGTCCGAAACGTACTCGAGCGAGAACTCGTTTCCGAAGGCGCTCACCTTGTCGGCGGGCAGCTTCACCGCAGCGTACTGGTGGCCGCTGTACATTTCCACATACTACGCCTCGTGCTGGTCGGCGATGAGCGCGATGTTCACCTCGCTGTTGCCGTAGGAGTCGATGAGCCCGCAGAGCACCTCCACCGCCTCGCATGCGGTCTTGCTCTGGCACACGACGAGGTCGACAGCGGTGAATTCCGTGAGGCCGTGCTCCACCAGGGGGTCGGCGGCGAGCGCAGCCTTGTTCGAGAAGGCGGTGATGGACATCTCTATGGCAACGCCGTACTCGTTAGCGCAGACCGTCGCGTCGTGGGCCAGCCCGCTGGTGGCGGTGCCGCTGTCCATAAATGGCGTGGACGTGTAGCGGTAGGTGGTCTCGGGCAGAGGCGCTTGAACGGTCTTGTCGTTGTCCACGGGCATGGTGCGGCCCGGCTCGCCTTCCACGCGGGCGATTACCTCGACGTAGTTGGGCCAGACGGCCTGGTAATCGTTCGACTTCGCGATGATGGCGGTGCCGTCTGTGCTTGCGTCGGTGCCGACGTATACGGCGGTGCAGGCGAGTGCGGGATGCGCGCCGAAGACCATTCCGGCGAGGACCGCGAGCATGAAGATCCAAATACCGATTGGAACAAGACGTATCCGAGAGATCGTGGCAAACCCTTCCAACAAGCGTCCCGATAGGCGCGGCCGTCGGCGGCGCCGAAGCTGGCAGAACGGCATTGGAATAAGTGTACGCCATGAGCGAAGTCCCGAGTCCCTTGGGCCAGAGAAGTCGCAGCGCCGAGCGCGCGGCTCTGGTCTCTGCGTTCCCTCGGGAGATGCGTCTGTATCGCCACCGTGTGACACCGCTTCCGCGGCGGAATTGCCCCACTTACTGCCAGACCCAAAGTGGGGGGAT
>JAFUBE010000971.1 GCA_017460365.1 Eggerthellaceae bacterium | reverse complement strand
ATGATCGAGGAAGGTGCGACGCTACTGCCCGGAGATCGGACGTACGCGAGCTGCCTCGAGGGCGCCGTTCGCAAGTCGGCGCTGGCGCATGCGCTCGGCGCGTACAACGCCCTGCCCGCCATCGATGCGATCGAGGTGCTGGCAGACAGGCCGGCGGGCGCCATCGTCGCGTTCGGCGACAGCATAACGGCGCTCGGTAAATGGACCAAGCCTCTTGCCGGCCGCATCGCCGACGCATACGGCGACCGCTTCGCGCTGCTCAACGCGGGCATCTCGGGCAACTGCCTGCTGTACGAGCCGGGCGGGCTGTTCGGCCCCGCCTTCGGGCGCATGGGCGTCGAGCGGTTCGCGGGCGACGTGCTCGAGGTGCCCAACCTCGAGGCCGCGATCATCGCCCTGGGCGTGAACGACGCGTCGTACCTCGACGCGCGGACCGCCAGCGCCATCACCCTCGAGACCTTCAGCCGGGTTATCACCACGATGGTCGAGGCGCTCCACGGCCGGGGCGTGCGCGTGACCATGCAGACCATCACCCCCCGGCTCGGCTGCTCTCCCGCCTTCGGCTGCTTCACGCAGGAGATGGAAGGGCTGCGCCTGCGGCTGAACGATTGGATTCGCACGGCCGGCATCTTCGACTACGTGCTCGACGCCGAAGCCGTCGTGTGCGAGAAAGCGGCCTGCGGCCTGCGATTCCGCGAGGGCCTGCACCAAGGCGATCGCCTGCATCCCAATGAATCGGGCGGCGAGGCGCTCGCCTGTGCCTACGACCTCGCGGCGCTCACGGGCGTGGAGCCCTCATCAAGCCAGGCATCCGCAACCGTGGCCGGCGGCAGGGCCGCACTACTCGACTACGAGCGGGATCACCTGGCGCGCATCCGATCGGGGTTAGCTGAATGCATGGTGCTCCTGCGCAAGGACGGCTCGTTCCCGCTTGCGAAGCCGTGCAAGCTGGCCGCATATGGCAGCGGCGTACGCCACAGCGTGAAAGGCGGGACGGGGTCCGGCGACGTGAACGCACATGTCGTCACGGGTGTAGAACAGGGGCTTTGCGATGCGGGTTTCCAGCTGACCAGCGAGACGTGGCTCGATGCGTATGACGAGCGCAGGGTCGTGGCCAAGGCCGCTTTCCGTAAGCAGCTCAAGCGCGAGGCCAAAGCCGCCGGGGACAACGTCATCGGTTATGCCATGGGCGCCGTCATGCCCGAGCCCGACTACGACATCCCGCTCGATTGCTCGGCCGATGTCGCCATCTACGTGCTCGCGAGCGCTTCGGGCGAAGGCGGCGACCGCAAGCCGGTTGCGGGTGATTTCATGCTCACCGATACCGAGATCCGCGATATCCTCGCCCTGAACAGGGATTGCAAACGCTTCATGCTCGTGCTGAGCACGGGCGGTCCTGTCGACCTGACCCCCGTGCGCGAAGTGGGTAACATCCTGGTGCTCTCGCAGCTCGGCTCCGAGATGGGCAACGCGCTGGCTGACGTGCTGCTCGGTCGCGCGAATCCGTCGGGAAAGCTCACGACCACGTGGTCGGCGTGGGAGGATTATTGTTCCGATATCGAAACGGGCAATCTCGATGACACCCCTTATCGCGAGGGCGTGTACGTGGGTTACCGCTATTTCGACACCGTGGGCAAGCGCGCGCTGTTCCCGTTCGGGTTCGGCTTGTCCTACACCGACTTCGAGATGGGGGAGGCGTCGGTCGCGCTCGACGGAAGCCGCGCCGTGCTGTCGGCCGACGTGCGTAACGTCGGCCCGCTTGCCGGCAAGGAGGTTGTGCAGGCATACGTAACCGCACCTGAGGCCAAGCTGCGCAAACCTTGGCAGAGCCTCGCGGGCTTCGCGAAGACGAGCGAGCTGCAACCGGGCGAGGACGAGCGCGTCACGGTAGCCTTCGATTTCGCCGATCTCGCCTCGTTCGACGAGCAGACGTGCTCCTACGTCCTCGAGGCCGGGGATTATGTCGTGAGGTTCGGCACGAGCAGCGTCGACGCCATGCCCTCGGCCATTATCGAGTTGCCGCAGGACATCACTCTGCGCACGGTGCGCTCCGTTGCCGGGGTCGCCGAGGTCGAGGAGGTCTCCTATGAGCGTGTCGACCGTGACGAGCGGCTGGAAAGCTTGCCCCATCTCGCGCTCGACCCCGCGAGCTTCGAGGCCACGAGCGTTGACTACGACATCACACCCGAGGTTGACCCCGTCGCCTCGACGCTTTCCGATGCGGAGCTCGCGTATCTGGGCGTGGGTCGTTTCTCCGGCAAGGGCGGGTCGCTCTCGGTCATCGGGAACGCCTCGACCCGCGTCGCGGGCGCGGCAGGCGAGACCACCTCGATGCTTCGCAGCCTCGGCATCGAGCCTGTCGTCATGGCGGACGGCCCCGCTGGTCTGCGGCTGGCCCGCGAGTTCTACCGCGATGCCGAGGGTGCGCATTCGCTCGGTGCGGGCTCGATCCCCGAAGGCATTCTGGACGTGCTGAGCGCGCCGGTGCGCAAGCTGGCGATGATGCTCCTCGGCGGCAAGAAGCCGCCGCGCGGCGTCGAAGTGCAGACCCAGTACTGCACGGCGCTTCCCATCGGGACGGCCATCGCGCAGACGTGGAACGTCGCGTTCGCGCAGGAATGCGGCGACATCGTCGGCGACGAGATGGAGCGCTTCGGCGTGCACCTGTGGCTCGCGCCGGCACTCAACATCCACCGATCGGTCCTGTGCGGGCGCAACTTCGAGTACTTCAGCGAGGACCCGCTGGTCAGCGGAAAGATGGCCGCAGCGCTCGTGCGCGGCGTGCAGGCGCACCCGGGGCGCGGCGCCACGATCAAGCACTTCGCGGCCAACAACCAGGAGACGAACCGCTACTTCAACAACAGCCAGGTGAGCGAGCGCGCCCCGCGCGAGATCTACCTCAGGGGTTTCGAGACCTGCATCCACGAGAGCCGACCGGCCGCCGTCATGACCTCGTACAACCTGGTCAACGGCGTGCACGCGTCCGAGAGCCGGGCGCTCACGCGGGATTTCCTGCGCGCCGAGTGCGGCTTTGGCGGCGTCGTGATGACCGACTGGGTGCTGCCGCTGAAGAACCGCGGCGCCCGGTGGCCCATCGCCCGCGCCGGCTTCGTCGCCGCTGCGGGCGGCGACCTGTTCATGCCGGGCGGCAAGGGCGATTTCGACGACATCTTGGCGGCCCTGTCGTCGGGGACCGTCAGCCGGCGCCACCTCGAAGAAAACGACACCCGCGTCCTGCGCATGTGCAAGCGCCTCAACGCCTAGATCAGCATTTTCCTGGGGTTAAAGCTGTCTGACTACTGCGTCGCGCGCGAACTCTTGGCATTGGCGGTGATGTTCTTGGCCTTCACGGTCATCGTGTTGGCTTTAACCATGCTCGCGGCCTTTTCTTCGGCGGCCTTTTGGCC
>JAFUBE010000970.1 GCA_017460365.1 Eggerthellaceae bacterium | reverse complement strand
GTAATTTCTCAAACTAAATACTGTTTCTAAAATTACCCCACTTTGGGTCTGGCAGTAAGTGGGGCAGGCGCCGCCTCGGGCCGGGCTGGAAGCGGGGCCGGGAAGGCGCGCAAGGATCAGACGACTAGGAGGATGACATGATACGAGTTGCAGTTGCCGGGTACGCCGGGCGCATGGGATCGGCGGTGGTCGAGGCGGTCACGGCCGCTGACGACATGGAGGTCGTTTGCGGCATCGATCCGTTCGGCAAGGAGGCCGCGTTCCCGACATACGAGGCGATCGAGCAAGCAATCGAGGGCGAAAGCTTCGACGTGCTCGTGGACTTCACTCAGCCGAGCGTGGTCGCGGGCAATGTCGAAAAGGCGCTCTCGGCCGGCATCGATTGCGTAGTGGGCACCACCGGAATGTCGAACGACACGCTCGACGCGCTGGCCTCCAAAGCAGCTGGTCACGCATGCTTGTTCTACGCTCCGAACTTCACGACGGGCGCTGTTCTCATGATGCAGTTCGCGAAGGCCGCCGCGCCGTTCTTTCCCGAGGCAGAGGTTCTCGAATTCCATCACTGCAACAAGAAAGACGCGCCCTCGGGAACAGCTGTCAGGACAGCGCAGATCATAGCATCTGCCCGCGGCTTCGAAAGCGAAGCTCCCGGCAGCGAAACCGAAATCGACGGTTGCAAAGGGGCGCGTGGCGCGCTTGTCGACGGGGTGCCCGTCCATTCGGTGCGGTCGATGGGCTACGTCGCTTCTCAAGAGGTGGTCTTCGGTTCCATGGGCCAAACGCTGACGATTCGCCACGATTCGTGGGACCGCGCTTCCTACATGCCAGGAGTCCTTCTCGGTATCAGAAGCGTCGGTGACCGAACGGGGCTCGTGGTCGGTTTGGAAGAGTTCATGGACTAACGGGTCATCAGGTCGTTTGCGTGACATAATAACCACATTGAAAACGATGGAACAAGGAGACCTTATGCGCGAACCACGTTTCGGACGACTCGTTACTGCAATGATCACGCCTTTCGACGAGAAGCGGGAGCTCGACCTTGTGCGTACCGGTGAGTTCGCTGACAGGCTCGTAACGGGCGGAACCGATTCGATCATCGTGTGCGGAACGACTGGCGAGAGCCCCACGGTGTTCTATCCGCAGAAGATTGAAGTGATTAAAGCGGTCGTGGAGGCGGTCGACGGGCGTGTGCCGGTTATCGCCAACGTGGGCGACAACTGCACAGCCGACACGGTCGACTTCGCGCGCGACGTGGAACCGCTTGGCGTCGATGGGTTCATGTGCGTGGTGCCGTATTACAACAAACCGCCGCAAGAGGGTCTTTACCAGCACTTCAAGACGATTGCCGAATCGACGGAGCTTCCGATCATCCTCTACAACATCCCGAGCCGTTGCGTTATCAACATGACGGCGGAAACCACACTTCGGCTGGCGAGGGATTGCGAGAATATCGTAGCGGTGAAGGAAGCTTCCGGCGATATCGAGCAGGTGAAGGCCATCATCGCAGGTGCGCTCGAGGATTTCGATGTGTATTCGGGTGACGACTCGTTCACGTACGAGCTCATGCAGGCCGGTGGCACGGGCGTGATCTCCACGATTTCGAATGTCGCGCCCGCCCGCATGAAGGAGATCGTCGTCGCCTGCGCCGAGGGCCGCTGGAATGACGCAAAGGAGCTCAACGACAAGCTGCTTCCGCTCATGAACGGTTTGTTCGAAACGACGAACCCCATTCTCGTGAAAGAGGCGCTGAAGCTCGATGGATTCCCGGTCGGCGGCGTTCGATTGCCGCTTATCGACGCGACGCCCGAGCAAAGCGCTCAACTTGAAGCGACCATGCGCGAGGTGGGCGTTCTGTAACCGCAGGGAGGCCCTGCTTTCCCTGCAATGACGATGGACGTATGCGCCGAATGGGCGCTTGAACATACATGTCGAAACACACCTGCGGGTGCGTTTTGGCGTGCAATAACGGAAACGAGGATCTTAATGGCAGAATCGAACCAGGGCAAAACGCCCGAGCGTAAGCGTGCGCCGAAAACGCAAAAGGAAGCGGGCGAGAAGCAGCAAACGCAACAACAAGGCCGCAAGAAACGAGCCGGCCGCGAAACGAAGAGCTTCAAGTACGTGAAACTCGAGAAAGAGCGTCCGAGCCTCACGCGCGATAACGAGAAGAAGCCTGAGAAAAGCCAGCAAAAGCAGAGCCGCAGGCGCGGATCGTCGAGCTCGAAGAAAAAGCAGGGGGCGCAACTCAAGGTCATTCCCCTCGGCGGTCTCGACGCCATCGGCAAGAACATGACCGTGTTCGAATGCGGCAACGACATGGTGCTCGACGATGCAGGCATCATGTTTCCCGATGACGACCATCCCGGCATCGACCTGATTCTTCCCGATTACACGTACGTGCTCGAACATGCCGACAAGCTGCGCGGCATCGTTATCACGCACGGCCACGAAGACCATACGGGAAGTCTCCCGTACCTGTACAAGGACCTCGACCGCAAAGTGCCCATTTACGGCTCGAAGATGACGCTCGGGCTGATCGAAGGAAAGTTCAAGGAACACCGCATCAAAGGCGCCCAGCTCATCGAAGTGAAGCCGGGCGACTAGATAAAGCTCGGCAACATCGAAGCGGAGTTCTTCGCCGTGAACCACTCGAGTCCCGGCT
>JAFUBE010000969.1 GCA_017460365.1 Eggerthellaceae bacterium | reverse complement strand
CCTTCAAGCGCCGTTGACCGGGAAAACAGCGATACAATCTTGAAGGCGCTTGAGCTGAAGAAAGGAACCGACATGAGCGAGCCAACGGTAAAAGTGCTGTTCATCTGTCATGGCAACATCTGCCGATCGACGATGGCGCAGTGCGTTATGCAGCAGCTCGTCGACGAAGCGGGGCTTGGCGAGCGATTCACGATCGACTCGGCAGCGACGACGAACGAGGAAATCGGGATGCCAATCCACCCTCCTGCGCGCGACAAGCTACGCGCCGAGGGCGTGCCGATCGTGCCGCACCGCGCGCGGCGCGTGATCGCTGGCGAACACGGGGGCTGGGACTACATCGTGGTAGCCGACGACGAGAACATCCGGCACTTGAAGCGAATCTGGGGGCCCGAGAACATGGGGAAGGTGCGCAAGCTCATGTCGTATGTCGGCGAGACGCGCGATGTCGCTGACCCGTGGTTCACCCGCGATTTCGACGCAACCTACGACGACGTGACCGCCGGCTGCCAAGCGCTGCTCGCCCAAATTCGCGCCGAACGCGGGCTGCCGTCGTGAGCGACGTCGTTCTCGGGAATTCCCAGAATCAGCGTGCCAACGCTTGCGGGCATTCTCGAAATGGGCTAACATTTAGCTTCACGCGGAGGAGTGACCGAGAGGCCGAAGGTGCTCGCCTGCTAAGTGAGTAACGCCCAAAAGGCGTTCTAGGGTTCGAATCCCTACTCCTCCGCCACGCAAGACCAACGCCCCTTTCCAGGGGCGTTTTTCTTTCCTGATCACATAGCCTCGGATTCGAACCGATGAGGTCGAAACGCGTTAAGAAAACAGCCCAGCGGGCTGTTTTTAGCGTTTCGGGCGGAGCGCTTCAGCGCGGAGCCGTTATTTCCGCGCAGCGGAAATTGAATCCCTACTCCTCCGCCACCGAATTTGAGGGGAGCTCCCATCGCCGCCGATGGGAACCCTTTCCAGTTCAGGCGGCTGTTTCGGTAACATTCGAAATCCGCCTGTAAGCGCCCGAATTCGGGCTCCGATTGCGGATTTCCGCAATCGGGCGCAATCGGCTTTCTTGGAATTGCGGAGCCATAGCCCTGTTCAGCGTTATTCGTTTCTCCTATAGCCACCTCTCCTGCTCGACGCTGGTCATAAGGATTCTTGCTTTTTTGGCACCAATATTCCGAGCTCGCTTTGATGACATCGGGGCTCAGGGGCGGCAACCTCTGGCAACAACCCCGGATGACATTGCGGGCACCTGGACAAGACGCGTTCGCCATCGACCCCAAGCCCGCGTTCGGGACGACCGCCCGGCGACCCCACAAAGACGAGGCGGCACGGGACACCTGGCCCCATCGGCTTTCCCGTTGTCCACGAGCGGGTTGCCGAATTGCAGGTAGTCTGCATACCGCCCGTAATTCGTATCGGACCTGGATCGGAGACCGGGTCTGCGCTCCGGGGCCCAGACCTGGTTTCTAGTCCAAATCACCGCCGGGGCCCCTTGCCCGGATGTCCGTTCTCGCGCGAGCCCTCGCGCACCTCCATCGAGGCGCCCGCCGCGCGCGCCGACAGCTCGCGGTCAACCCTGTCCAGTTCCGAGCGCGCGTTCGCCGGATAGGTGCAAGGTTCGGCCGCTTTCTCGACCAGCCTGCATGCCGCCTGGCTTACCGTAAGCCCCCGGATCGCGGCCTCGTACGCGAGTATCGTTCGCACGACCAGGTAGCACTCCGGGGTCGCGAACTGTATGCGGTACGTAGAGTCGCGCCCGGAAACCGCCGACTCGGACGCGGGCTTGGTGCGGCCCCCGAAACTCCTCTTCAACGACTCGGAGCACTGGGCGTCGGCGGCGTCCCGCACGTGCTTCAGCCGCCTGCGCAGCTTGCCGGGATACGAGTCGACGTCGGCCGCCTCGTTCACGAGCAGGTAGAGCGTCCAGCCGACCGTCGTGCCGCGCACGCGGGCCTCGTTCTTCAGCAGTATTTCGGCCCGCTTGAGCACCTCGAGCTTCGGGACGCTCAGCACGATGAACCGATGGTTTTCCGCCATTGACATGCTCCCCGCTTCTCCTTGCATGACCTGCCGGCCGCCGCGCTAGCGTTCCCCAAAGCCCTTCGAGGTTAGTTCGAGGAACCTGTCGATCGACTTCCTCGTCGCGGTGGCCGTTATCTCGCTCAACCGCTGCTGGACCTCCACCGGGTACGACTCGACGTCGGCGGCCTCGAGCACGAGCTCCAGGAGCGCCCGGCCGAGCTTGCGCTTGCGCGACGCCGACTCGTACTCGAGGATGATCCTGACGGTCTCGTAGCTTTCCTCGTCCGGGAACCTCACGCTCAACGTCTTGCCCGTCGCCATAGCGGCCCCCTCAGGCGACTTCCGCGTCGTCGGACCCGGACAGCGCCTTTTGGGCCGCCGCGGCCTGGCCCTCCCGCCGCACGTCTTCGAGCTGCTTGCGGACTCGCGCGGGGTAGCGCCTCTTCCCCGCCGCCTCGCGCACGAGCTCGTACAACGCCTGGCCCCGGGTCAGCCCGCGCGACAGCGCCTCGTAGCTCACCACCGCCTCGAGCAGCAAAGCAGAGACGTCGTCGCCTACGCTGATGTTCATCTGTTTGTTGTACCTGGTCATTTTCTCTCTTATTCGCCTTTACTCTCTGACATCCCCTTGCGCCCCTGCGGCGGGGCGGCACCCCAGCGCGCCCCATGCGGAGGATGGG
>JAFUBE010000110.1 GCA_017460365.1 Eggerthellaceae bacterium | reverse complement strand
GCGCGCGACAAGGTGTCCGACCTGGCCTCCTACGCCGCCAACCACGCAGGCGGAATCCGCCCGCCCAGACGCGAGCTCGGCACGATGGAGGGCACGAACTCGCATGTCGGCGCGGCGAGGCTCAAGGGCCAGGGCAGGTCGTGGTCGCGCGCCGGCGCCGAGGCGATGTGCTTGATCAGGTGCGCCATCATGACCGGCAGGGCGCTGGTCGCGCCGCCTGCGCGCGCATGGTTCACGGAGCGCGAGCTGGCGGCCGAGGCGGCGTCGCTTCCCAAGTTCGCGTCGCAGGTCCCGGAGACGTCGGGCAAGGGCAAGGAGTACCCGTACAGGTCCAAGCCGCTTTCCAAGAACGTCACGATCCCGCTGTCGTATCGCGGCTAGCTCACGCCGCGCGCAAGCGCGGCATTCATGCAGCCGCGCGACGCGGCACCCGCAGGTCGGGATGACTTGCACGCGCGCGCATTATCAAAGAGCACGCGCGCGGATGCTCCCCGATCAAGGAAGGCAGCCCTTCGCGCGGCTAAATGACGGCCCGGCTCCGCCGGGCATGGCCGACCGCGCCCCGAATTGGCGGAAACGCCGTTCGGTTGGCTCTCGGCGCGTGCTATCATCGTCGCGTCAGTGAAAGCCGGCTCTCTTCTTTGCCTGGCGCTGATCTCCGGAGGGGCGTGAAGGCCTCCAATCCCGATAAACTTAACTCGCACCATTATCAACTGTAGGGAACAAATGGATTAATTATTTGTTAAAATGTTCCCTACAAGTCAAGAGGCAAGAAGAAAGCCACCATGGTTATGCAGGCAGACATCAACGAGGTGCTGCAGCAAAGGGCGGACGTCAACGCCCGCCTGGCGCTCATCCCCTACGAGGGGACGCCAGAGGTCAAGGAACGCGACAGCAAACGCTACCTCTACATGCGCAAGCGCGCGGGCGGGCGGCTGACGTCGACGTACGTGGACGTGTATTCGGAGGAGCTGCATCAGCTGCTTCTGAAGAACGCCGCTGACGCGAGGGCGCTCCGAAAGCAGTTGCGGGCGCTCGAGAGGCAGCTTGCACAGCTCGGCTATTCCGAGGGCGAGCTCTCCCCGCGCGTTCTGCTCAACCTCGACTTCGCACGGGCCAACCTGAAGTCGTCCATCTACGACCAGGCCGTGCTCGAAGGCGTGTCCACCACGTTCCCGCAGACCGAGGACATCATCGAGAACGGGCGGGTGAGCGGCGTCGCGGCATCGGACGTGCAGAAGATCCTCAACCTCAAGCACGCTTGGGAATTCATCTTGGACGCCGATGTGCTCAGGTGTCCATCCGACTTCCCTCTGCTCAGCCATATCGCCCGCCTCGTGATCGAGGGCTTTTACCAGGATGGCGGGCGCGTACGGGGTGTGCCTGTGGCCATCGGGGGCACTTCGTACGTTCCGCCGCTACCCCAGGAGACCGTGGTGCGCGAACAGCTCTCTGAAATCCTTGCGCGGGCAGGCGAGCCTATCGACAAGGCGGTCGAGCTTTGCATCTCGTGCATGAAGTGGCAGGTGTTCATCGACGGCAACAAGCGCGCCTCCATCATATACGCCAACCACTACCTCGTTGCGCAAGGCGGCGGCCTGCTCGTCGTGCCCGAGGGGCTCGTGCCCGAGTTCAGGGCGCTCCTTGTCGCCCATTACGAAGGTGCGGGCACCGACGAGCTTGCCGCATTCATGAAAGAGGCCTGCTGGAGACAGCTCGGGGAATGAGTGGCAGGACAGTCCTGCTACTCATTTCCGAATTCTGCTAGCATATGCCCCATGGCTACTACCAAGACAATCACCGTTGCGCCTGACGAGAGGGGCCTTTCCCAAGCATGCACGTTCGTGGGGGAGGGGCTCAAGAAGCGCCGCGTCAACGACACGATCGCCTCCGAGACGCTGAAGCTCTTCGAGGCCCTGTTCCACCTGGTCGTCGCCGAAGTCGACAATGATGGCGAACTCGAAGTCGGCGTCGTCAGCAAGCTCGGGCACACGGACATCACGTTGATGTTTTCCGGCACGCGCTTCTCGCTGCCCGAGGCCGACCCGTCCGACGGCCCCGACGCGAGGATCATCGAGGCGTATTCCGACAAGGTGTCGTGCTCGTACGAAGCCGGCGACAACACCGTCGAGATCTCCGTGAGCCAAAGCGCCCGCGCCTTCATCCTGCCGAACCTCATCGCCGCCGCGGCCATCATCGTGGGCATCGTGCTGAACCTCGTGCTCGACGATCCGGCGTAGCAGCAGGTGGCGGAGCAATTCGTCGAGCCTCTCGAGAAGCTGTTCACCAACGCCGTGCTGATGGTGGGCGCGCCGATGACGCTGTTCTCGCTGCTGAAGTACCTGACCGATTCGTTCATCGTTGCGGGGCGCAATTCGACGTCGCGCAAGATGTTCATCACCTCGCTTTCCTCGTCGGTCGTCGCCATCGTGGTGGCCCTCGTCGCCGCCATCGTGTACGTGCAGGTCGAGGGCATGGTGACCGGCGTCACGAACAAAGTCGACATCGGGCTTGCCAACTGGACGCTTGCCTCGTCGGTGGACAAGCTGATCCCGTCGAACATCCTCGAGCCCTTCACGACCATCTCGCCGATTCCGATGATCGTCGTGGCGCTTCTCATCGTTGCCGCGCTCGCCACCATCGGGAAGAGCTTCGGCTCGGTGAAAAGCGCGATCGACGCGTGCTACGACCTGTTCTCGAGCATAATCAAAATCGTGATGGACGCCTTCCCGGTGGCGTGCTTTTTGCTGTTCCTGGACATCCTGTTGATGAACCAGGTCGATTATTTCCTGCATGTCGCGTTCATAGCCGTGGACGTGTTCCTGTGCACGCTGTTCTTGCTGGCCGTGTACGCGCTGCGGCTGAAGGCGAAGGGCATCCGCGTGCTCGAGTTCGCGCGCAAGCTCTGGCCGCTCGTGAAGGAGAACTTCAAGATGGGCTCCGTCATCGACGCGGTGCCCTACAACGTGCGCTATTGCGTGAAGAACTTCGGCTTCTCGCGGGAGCGGCTCGAGAAAGAGTTGCCGGTGCTGGCGCAGACCAACCTCGATGGCAATTGCTACGTCCTCATGTTCATCGCCGTGGCCTTCATCCTGTTCGCCAGCAACGAGGGATCGTGGTTCAGCATCGTGGTCGTCGGCTTCATCGTGCTGTTCCTGTCGTCCGGCTCGCCCAACCAGCCGGGTTCGATTCTCATCGGCATCCTGATCGTCTCGACGTACCAGGCCTCCCAGGCCGACATTCAGATGGCGCTGTGCTTCGAGCTGTTCTGCGGCGGGCTGCAGAACATCATCAACGTCATTAGCGGCATGGTGGCGGCCGCCGAAAGCGCAAGCGCCGAAGAGCTGCAGCAGTGCACATGAGTTCCCCCTCATAAATGGTGACGTTCTGGAACCCCTCTCGGCTACTCTGTGAAATGGTGAGAAGGTCACACGGGCCCAATTCATGAACTCGTTCAACGCGAATAGGCAGGATTCAAACATGGCAGAAAAGGACATTCTCGAAGTAACGCGCGAGGTCGTGGCCGACGGGTCGCTCGACGAGAAGGGCGTGGAGACCATTCTCGCGGCGGCGCGCGAGCGCAGCAAGGAAAAGCCGCTCACCACCAAGGAGCGCGGCGAG
>JAFUBE010000109.1 GCA_017460365.1 Eggerthellaceae bacterium | reverse complement strand
GAAGGCGCAACCGTAGCTACTTCAAGATTTCTTGAACGCTCCACGGAGCGAATATCATTCGTCTGGCGGGCGGTTATTAGCTGAACGCAACACTAGCGGCGCACCTGGGGCCGTATGCCTTTCCGATCAGGAAAGGTCGTCATACTCTCCGTATTCGCAACCCACGTGGCCGGCTCGGATGTCGTCGACCAACTCGTAATCGTCGCCTCGCTTCTCGAAGAACTGAAGCCGACCATAACCGGTGCCGCCGTTCCACAGGCGGTTGTGGCGTTTGGCCCCGTCGGGTGATTCGTAATTTATGAGCAGCATTTCGCTTTTCGGGCACGTGACGTCGGTGACGAGCCGTGCTTTCTTCGTCTGCTGCTCGACGTGCCAATACACGGCATCGTCGGTTTCCCAGCAATCGAACACTGTTGAAGAGCCGGTCCAAGGCTTCGCGAAATTGAATTCGTGCGATACGCCCTCGTACACCATGCACCCCAAAAGCTTGCGCCCAAGCGACACGCCCGCCACAACCGGACGGCCGCCGCCGATATCGAAGACGCTGCCTTCCAAGCGTTTGCCGGTTTTCGTACTCACCAAATCGCACGACGAGAGCCACACCCACGGACTCGTGAAGTCGCTCCCCCAGTTCTTGTCGGCATATCCCCACGACGAGGCGGGATCGACCACATACGTTTCACCGTTCATTACGACGGTCCCCGAATAGACTGTCTTGATGCCCTCGGCATGCCAAGCCATTTCGAATGCGCCGAGCTTGCGCAGTGGAGCGCTCGCACCATATCCCACGTTGAAGGCGACGCGCTTGTCTACATGCAAGTCGAAGGCGATGCTGCCCGAATCGCACATCCACTCGGGATGCGCCTGCGCCGCTTCCGGCAACACATCCACGCGTCCGATAAGGTCGGTCTCGCAGCATAGGCAGTCGCCAGCCGCAACGTAGAACGGCACCCTGCTCGCTATTTCCACGTCGTCCCATGCGAAAAAGCGGTGAAGCTGGCAAGCGTTCTCGCCCCAGCATCCGGCTTTCACCATGACATACGACGGCTGCACGCCTTGCTCCTTGTTGCGTGTTAGCTGGCCGAAGACAGGCCTCGAACCCCCAAGCGCCGGATTGCACGCGAAGAACTCCACAAAGAACGAGCGTTCCTCGCCGGTATTCGCATTGCGGCCTGTGAAGGAATGCCACCACCAGTCGTACCCCTTGCGAGCGAGCTTGCCCGTGAGCATGAACCGGTCACGCGTGATGTCATGAGTGTCCGAAGCCATAGCTACCTCTCATCTGCAAATTTGGGGAGACTCCCCTTTTTGTCGCCTGACAAATTGGGGAATCTCCCCTTTTTATTGACCCGCGTTAGAGCTCTATGCGGCCGAACTTCGCCAACAGTTCTCCAGCGGCTGTATGAGCTTCGCAGTTGCAGTATTTCTCGCCGCGCTCCTTGCGCTGCTTCTGCTCGGCAAGCATTGCAGATGCCGCGTCGGCGCCGAAAAGCTCCGCCCCCGGCCCCTCGAGGAACCCGATGAGACCGTCGATCGGAAGCATGCGGCCCTCGAGAAAATCGAGCAGCTTCTCGGTTTCGGCATCGGCGGCAGCTTCATCGGCCGCCACAGCTTCCTTCCAAGCAGTAGCGTTGTCCTTGGTTTCCTGCTTGCTGGAATCCGCCTTCGACAGAATGTCAACGCGCTCCGCGACGTAATCGTACAGCTGCTTTTCCATGAAAACCTCCATCCCGCCGCCACACAAGGCGGCCATAGTTGCCCAACACCTGAAACGCGAAGAACAAACCTCCGCGTCCCAATCCCTGAACCAAGGATAAGCCCTCTAGCACGCACACGCAAACGGTGGTTGTAGCAAAAGCAGTTCAGAGTTAAAGGACGTGTTGGTGAATACGCACCAAAAGCAAAACAGGCCAGAAGCATAAGCCTCTGACCTGCGAAAACTCTGGTCGGGTGGACAGGATTTGAACCTGCGACCCCTTGACCCCCAGTCAAGTGAGCTACCAAACTGCGCCACCACCCGAAATCAGCAGATGAAATATTAGTCGTAACTGACCAACTTTGCAAGGAGGAACTTCAAATAGCCACGAATCTATTGTCCGAGCACGGTGCTTCGTGCAGCACGCCCCTATAAACGCGAAAGGCTGATTTGGCATCACGGCATTCTTTTATACAGTGCATCGTAGCGCCCACGTCTTGTGGCGTATTTTTGCTGGTATGATTTCCGCAGGAGAGCAAACCAGAGAGAGGAGCATCCCCATGAAAAGATCGACGTTCTACAAGTGTGACGTTTGCGGCAACATCGTGGTGAAGGTAGCTGATGGCGGTGGCGAGCTGTGTTGCTGCAAGCAGCCAATGCGCGTGGTCGAGCCTAATTCGACCGATGCCGCAGGCGAGAAGCACGTGCCTGTCGTGGAGCGCAACGGCGACAAGCTCGTCGTAAACGTTGGCAGCGTCGACCATCCGATGGAAGACGCGCATTCGATTCAGTGGATTTACGTCGTAACCGAAGAAGGCGTCATCGCACGTTGTTTGAAGCCCGGCGAAGCGCCCCATGCGGAAATCGTGCTCGGCGGCCAAACACCGATTGCCGTGTACGAATACTGCAATTTGCACGGACTTTGGAAAGCGGAACTGTAAGATTTTCATAGGACGGAGGCGGCGTGCGGAAGGGAACGGGTTGGAAGTTCATTAATGCCGCCTCCGTCTTACATGTAGTTATACGCTCGAAACCTTAAATCATCCTGAATTTTTTGCCCCGTTCATATTTTTTGCCATCTACCCAAGGCGGAACGGCTGGATAAACGCGGTGTGACACTTTTCGTCAGACACGTTCTGTCATTT
>JAFUBE010000108.1 GCA_017460365.1 Eggerthellaceae bacterium | reverse complement strand
CGGCTTCGCGGTCGAGCTCTTCTTTGGCGATGGCAGTGCCGGATTCGCCGAAAACGGGAACGTCGGGCGCATCGGGCAGAACCACGTTCAGCAGGATGCCCGCGAGCGACCCAACCGCCAAGCCAGACAACGAAATCGTGATATCACCTGCAGGAATGACAATCGCACCAGCCGCAGAATATGCGATGCCGATCGACAGCACCAGCACGACCGCCGCTATCAGGATGTTGCGGCTCACCGTGAAATCGACGCGGTTCTCGATGAGGTTGCGCACGCCGACCGCCGAGATCATGCCGTACAGCACGAGCGAAACGCCGCCGATCACACTCGACGGCATCGCGCCGATGACCGCCGCGAATTTCGGGCAAAACGAAAACAGAATCGCGAACAGCGCCGCAATGCGGATGACGCGCGGATCGAACACGCGCGTGAGCGCCAGAACGCCGGTGTTCTCGCCGTATGTCGTGTTCGCCGGCGCACCGAACAGGCTGGCCACGATCGTGGCAACGCCGTCGCCGAGAAGCGTGCGGTGAAGCCCCGGCTCGACGATGTAGTTGCGGTTGCAGGTCGAGCTGATCGCCGAAATGTCGCCGATGTGCTCGATCATCGTGGCGAGCGCGATGGGCATGATCGTGATGATGGCCGTAATCGCGAGCCCCGTATCGAACGAACCGCTCGTGAACTGGCCGAACACGGTGCTTTCCCACGCTATGGGCGGGCCGATCCACGCGGCCTCGGCCACGCCTGCAAAATCGACTTCCCCGAGGGCCGCCGCCAGCACGTACGACACGATGACGCCCATGAGAATCGGCACGATCTTGATCATGCCGCGCCCCCAGATGTTGCACACGATGATGACCGCAATCGCGACGACGGCAACGATCCAGTTAGTCGAGCAGTTCGCAATCGCCGACGACGCCAGAATGAGCCCGATGCAGATGACGATGGGCCCCGTGACGACCGGCGGAAAATAGCGCATCACGCGCTTGGTGCCGAACGCCTTGAACAGCGCCGCGAGCACCAGGTACAGAAGTCCCGAGCACGCCACGCCCAGGCACGCGTACGGCAAAAGCTCGGCCTCGCCGTTCGGGGCGATGGCGGCGTAACCTGCGATGAACGCGAACGACGACCCGAGAAACGCCGGCACCTTCCCCTTGGCAAGAAAGTGGAACAGCAGCGTTCCGAGCCCCGCGAACAGAAGCGTCGCCTGCACCGATAGCCCCGTGAGCACGGGTACCAGAATCGTGGCGCCGAACATCGCGAACATGTGCTGCAACCCGAAGACGATCATCTTCGGCGCTCCAAGCGATCGCGCGTCGTATATCGCATCCGCCTGATCGGCCGCCCCCATCGTGGGCACTCGCACCTGATCGCGTTTCGCCATCGCACATCCTTTCATGGTTTATGAGTCTCGAAGATTATAATGTACGACGAGGTTTACGTTGGAAGGACTTGCCATGAGTGAAGTGCACGTGTTCGATCATCCGCTTATTTCCGACAAGCTGACGCGCATGCGCCGCAAATCGACGTCGACGCAAGAGTTCCGCACGCTGTTGAAGGAGATTTCCCTGCTCATGGGCTACGAGGTCACACGCGACTTCGTAGCGGTTCCCACAGCGGTCGAAACGCCGATTTGCATGGGCACGTTCCCCATGTTGAAGGACAGCTTCGTCACGATCGTGCCTATCCTGCGCGCAGGTCTCGGCATGGTCGACGGGCTGCTCGAGCTCATGCCGTTCGCGCGCGTCGGGCATATCGGCATGTCCCGCGACGAAACCACCAAGCAGCCCATCGCGGCTGACTGCAAACTGCCGGTGCACGTGGAGTCATCGTCCAGCATCGTGGTCGACCCCATGTTGGCGACGGGTGGCAGCGCGATCGACGCCATCAATAGCCTGAAATCGCGCGGCTGCACGAACATCCGCCTCATGAACCTGATCGCTGCGCCCGAAGGCGTCACCGCCGTGCATGAGCGCCACCCCGACGTCGACATCTACGTTGCCGCCGTCGACGAGAAGCTGAACGAACAGGCCTACGTCGTGCCCGGCCTCGTCGATGCCGGAGACCGCATCTTCGGCACGGATTAGCTGAGCATGCGACGTGCCCGGCGCGGTACGCCGGGCACGTTGAACTTCTCTTGGCGGATCGCGTTAGATTCCCAATGCTTTCTTGAGCAGCGATACGCGACGGCGGGAGACGGGAATCTTGTCTTCCACTCCGTTCAGCGTGAGCAGCAGGGTACCGCCGCTCACGGGTTCGACTTCCTCGACCATCGACAGGTTCACCAGATAGCCGCGATGCACGCGGAAGAAGCCGTGCCCGTCGAGGCGCTTTTCCAGCTGGGCCAGGCTGACCGTGGAAAAGTAGCGGTCGGTGTCGGTTTGCAGGTACGCATAGTCGTCGCGCGCCATGACATAACGGATCTTGTCGATTGCAATGAGAATCTTCTTGCCGCCCTTCTCGACCGAGATGCGCTCGGACTTCTGGGCTTGCATGTGCAGCGACACGTTTTCGCGCACACGCGCGATAGCCTGGGCAAGGCGCTCGGTCTCGACCGGCTTCACGAGGTAATCGACCGCGTTCACCTTGAACGCATCGAGCGCGAACTCGCTGTACGCGGTGACGAATACGACCGACGGCGGGTATTTCAGGTGCTGCAACCCCTCGGCAAGCTTCAAGCCCGTTGCTTCGGGCATGTTCACATCGAGGAACATGACGTCGATCGGATATTCCTTGAGCTTCTCGATAGCCTCGCGAACGCTCGCCGCCTCGGCGACGACCTCCGTTTGCCCGATTTCGTCGAGCAAGAACTTTAGTTCTGACCTGGCAGGTGCCTCGTCGTCAACAATCATGGCTTTCAGCACGGCAGATCCCTCCCCTAGCATTGCCGTTTGCAGCGCAAAACTTGCCGCTTGCAACGGAATTGTAACCACTCGTCTGATTTTCACGCACATTGAGCGTTATGTCAAATGGCAACTCAATAGGTCATTATTACAGGTGAAGGCTAGTTCGCGTTGCGAAGATTTCCGATTGCGATAGCATATATGGAGAACGCCTCTTTCAACAAGGCTTCGCTCACACCCTCGTCGGGGCCGTGCATGCCACCCACCCAATCGGGGTCTTTCACCCACGGTTTCTCGGCGCCGAAGCTCACGCCGGTCGTGAAACAGCGCGCGTACGTGCCGCCCTTCGAAGTCTGACCTTGGGCGTCTTCGCCGGTGACGGCGCGGTATGCATCGAGCAAAGCGCGCGCTTCGGGCGAATCGGGGTTCATGAGAAACGGCTCTTTGTCGTGCTGCATCGTGAATGTGGCGCCCGGAGCCGTCGCTTGCGCGTACTCGTTCACGCGCTCGGCAATGACCTGCGAAGACGTGGTGGTCGGGTAGCGGAAGTCGATGGACTGGCAGATGCGTCCGGCCTCGAGCGCTATCACGCCGCCGACCGCCGTGAGCGCGCCGAAGTGCTCGTCGGCGCATTCGACGCCAAGGCCTGAGCCGTCCGAGTTGGCGTGAAGCTCGTGCAGCAGCTCGAGGAACGCACGCTCACCAGCGGTGCCGATGCCCGCATCGAGCAGGAAGTCGACCAAAAGGCCGATGGCGTTCTCGCCGAGCTCGGGCGTAGAAGCATGCGCCGAGGTGCCATGCGCCTCGATGCGCACCGTGCCGTCATCGAGCTGTTCGAGCGAAATCGCACCCGGCGCCGCCGCGACCACGCCGGAGAGCGCCTCTGCGCGCACGCGGGCGCTCGCAACACCCGGCACTGCATTCACAGCCTGG
>JAFUBE010000968.1 GCA_017460365.1 Eggerthellaceae bacterium | reverse complement strand
GCGTGCGGTGCTCCACGACCTTCTCCATGCCGCGGAAGCTGCCGCCAGACACCCAGGCATCGACGACCTTGCCGCCCTGCACTTCCATTTCGGCGCGCATGTGGCCTTCGATACGGGTGCGCGGGTCGCTAACTGCACGTGTCATGTCGGAGTACCTCCCCTCTTCCGTCTCGGCGGCCTCGTCGTCCGCCGGCTCGTACTGCTTGGCGATTTCCTTCTGAGCTTCATGCAGCTTGTTCGGATCTTCGTCATTGTAGATCGAGTACTCGTACGGGCCGATCGACTTGTCGGGGTGCTTGGCGTCCCATGCGCGCACCTTCTCGAAGTCGGCGCCGCCGTCGGTGCGGCCGGAGAACTTCATGCCGAAGCCGTGGATCACGAGCGCTGCCGCCACGATGCCCGTGAGTGCGCCAGCCACGAGCGTGGGCTGGAAGAACCAGTTGCCGATGTGCAGGTCGCGGTGACGCTCGTAGAACGGCGTGTTCACCTCGACCCAGTTGTCGCCCGGATTGTTCGGGTCGGCTTCGCAGCACCCGATGCAGGGGGCGCCGGCCTGCACGCACCAGCTGCGGCGGTTGTTCCACAGCGTGATGGAGCAGTTCGAGTACGTCTGCGGCCCTTTGCAGCCCAAGGGATACAGGCAGTAGCCCAGCTCCTCTTCCTTGCTGCCGAACTTGTAGACGAACTCGCCGTTCTCGAAGTGGCCGCGACGTTCGCAGTTGTCGTGAATCGTCTGGCCGAAGATGCCCGTCGGCTTGGCTTGGTCGTTCAGGCCAAGCGTGCTGACGGCCGCCGGGATGTTGCCCTCGACGAGCGCCTGCGCGCCGCCCATCATGAGCACCTGCACGAGCACGCTCATGAGCCACTCGGGGTTGGCCGGGCAACCAGGGATGTTCACGACCGGGGTGGCGATGCCCTTCTTCTTCAGGTACGCCTGGACGCCCGTCGCGTCGGCCGAATTCGGGTACGCGGCCATCCAGCCGCCGTTGACTGCGCACGAACCGAGCGCGACGACTGCCGCCGCGTTGCTTGCCGCGTGTGCTAGGATTTCCTCGCCGGTTTCCATGGCCACGCGCAGCGTGTTGCCGCCGAAGCCCTGGGTGATGCCGCCCTCGTAGACGACGATATAGCCACCGTTTTCGATCGTCTGCTCTTTGGCGAGCTCAAGCGAATGACCTGCGCCTGCGCACAGGACGTCGGAGTAGTTCAGCGAAATCATCTCCAGAACGATCTTGCCCACGTCGGGCGTCTCGATCTGCGCGAACGACTCGGTGCAGCCTGTGCACGACGCGCCCTCGATCCACAGGACCGGGAACAGGTTGCCGGTCTTGGCGCCGATAACGGACTGTTCGAGCGCCTGTGCCACGCGGGGTGCTGCCGAAGACGACAGCCCGGCGGCCACAGCCACGGCGCCGCAGAACTTCAGGAAGCTACGACGTGTGACACCTCGTGCCTCGAGCGTTTCTGCGAAGTTGAATACGGCTTCCTCGCTCATAGGCCTCTCCTCTCTCTTGTTTCCCTTCTCCCTTTACTCGATGGGTTCTGGGCTGGCGGAAACGACGCTCCCCGGAACCCATGAAAAACCATCGGCAGGGCCTTAGCAGGGGTGTTCGCCCGTGTGGCGAGGGCAAAAACCCATACTTGGCCTAGCTTGTTTATTATAAGTGAGCGAATAACTAGTCAAGAGGGGAAATCGCCAGGTGGGGCAAGTATTATTCGCCAACTATTCCGTAACATTTACGCGTTGCCCGAACGGCCTTACAGCACGACGGCCCGGTAGCCCACGCCGCGTACGGTCTCGATGGCAAACCGGGCGCTGCTGTCGAAGCGTCCGCGCAGGCGTTTCACGTGCACGTCGACCGTGCGTTTGTCCGAATCGGTGTTCATGCCCCAGATGTCGTTCATGATGTCCCGGCGCGTGAACACCTGGCCCGGCGTCGAGCAAAGCTTGAACAAAAGCAGGAACTCCTTAGGCGGCAGAATCGTTTCGTTGTCGCGCACCGTGACCGATAGCGTGTCGGCGTTGAGCAGCGCCTCGCCGATTACGACCTGCCGTTTAGATACGGTATGCGCCCTTCTGAGCAGCGCTTCCATGCGCATGGTGAGCTCGTTCAAGTCGATGGGCTTTACCATGTAGTCGTCGATTTCGACCGAGAATGCGCGTTTCTTCGAGGCGATGTCGTCGAGCGAGGTGATAATCATGATGGGAACGTTGGCGTCGAGCTTGCGAATCGCGCCGGCCATCATCGTGCCGTCGATGCCCGGAAGTTCGATGGCGCTCAGCACGATGTCGATGTGCCTCGACTTGAACTGGGACATCGCGTCTTCTGCGCTATACGATGCGACCGTTTCGAACCCATGCTTCTTCAAAAAGGAACAGTATTGCGAGCTGCTTTTCTTGTCGCTTTCCACG
>JAFUBE010000967.1 GCA_017460365.1 Eggerthellaceae bacterium | reverse complement strand
CCGCCTGGGGCAAGTGGGAGACCGACGATGACGACGGCGGTGCCGGCAACGATAGAGATCAGGTCGACATGATCGAGCTGACCATCTGCCTGTGCTAACCGTTTCGTGCGCCCCGACGCTCATGTTGGGGGCGCACGGCGAATCATCGCTGCTTTCTGCCGCAGTCGTAGCATAGTCCGAGATTGATGCGACCATCGCCGCCGTACATCATGAAATCGTCGGTGGTCGATTCCTTGCCGCATCGCTCGCAGCGTATCCACCGATTTCCGAGCGAGTCCACGACCCGGCTTTCCTGCTGGTCGAGCCTGCGAGATATCTGCTCGCGCTCCGCTTCCAGCGCAGCTTTTCTGGCCTGTGCCTCTTCCCCGGCAATACGCGCGGCCTCCGCAGCCCGGCGTTCGCGCTCTGCTTCCGTTTTCCCTGCGCCTTCGTTCAGCCTCCCGCCGCATTTCCTCTTCACGTTTCCTGCGCGCCTCTTCGGCCGCCTTGTGCTTCGCCTCCTGCTCGGCCAGCCATTCGTTGTGCCGTGCGCGGTTTTCGGCTTCCGCCTCCGACCGCCTGGCGTTGAACAGCCAGCGCATGCAGCGGCCTTCGCCTTGCGTGAGGATGCGGGATAGGAACTGGGGGTCTTGGAACCCGAGGAGGATCTGCTCGCGGTCGAAGTGCTTCCCCAGGTCTTCCTTGCGCAGCCTCATCAGGTAGTTCAAGTCGACCACGAAGGAATCGCGACCGGTTTGGCGCACCGCCTCGCGTTGCTTGCGCGTGACGCCGTGCACGAGGCTGAAGAGCACGAGGAACTCCCTGACCTCGCCCGAGGAGGCCTTGCGCGTAATGAGGAGGTCGGGGTTGCCCCTGCCGCTTTCCTGCACCAACCGCACGGAGGAGATGCGCACGCTTTGCCCTTGGGCGATGGTTTCATCCGATCCGGTGAAGGAGTCCTTGAACGTGAGCTTCGGGAACACGATGGCGCCTGCCCTTTGCACGATGTCCGCCGCCACGGCGGATATCACGTACTCCGCGGCCCACTCGCACGTTCCACGCTTGTGCGCGAAGTGGTGGGACTTCTTTTCTCCCTTGCGCGCGATCAGCGTCTGCCCGCAGTTGGGGTCTGGGCATACGCAGTTGCACGCCTCGCCGCGCTCGACGTCGTTGATGTGGTGCAAGTTGCCGTCTGGCCCCATGCCGTAGAGTATCGAGCCGCCCGCGGATGGCATCGTTATCTCCGCCCCTGGCGCATGGACGCGCCCCCCGGCGCGGCGGCGCTCTTCGCGCTGAAAGCTTCCCATGTCATGATTGGCCCCTTATCCCGTATATCTCCCTCAGCTTGCGCATTGCCTCTTCGCGTTCGCGCTCGTTAGCCGCTATCTGGTCGAAGGTCTCGGCGTTGTCGCCGAACGGCTCGCCTTTGTTGACGAGCTCCTCGACGAGCTTGGCCATGGAGGTGCCCGCTTGGCAGCCACGTCGCGCAGGATGTTGTAGACCCTGGTCGGCACCCTTACGCTCAGCGTCTTCTCGCCCTCGTCCTCGTCCTCGAAGAACGGGCGTGCTTTTTCGAGGCCGAGTACCTCGCTTGCCAGGTATATCGCCTCCCGGCGGGAGAGCGGGGTGATCTGGTAGGGCTCTTCCGGCAGCAGGTACGTGTTGACCTCGACCGTGAAGTACGTGCCGCTCTTCGTGCGGTACAGGCAGTCCTCGACCTCTTCGAGCTCGCCCGGCCATCGCGCGATTTCGCTGGCAGTGTCCGTGTCGTAGATTGCGCCCCTTATCTTCCTCTTCATGCGTCGCCTCCTCTCGCCAAAGATGTCTAGTTGCTTGCAAATCGACACATTATCACTAAGGCGAGTTGCTTGCAAGTAGCATTTCGACGATGGAAGAGCCCACATTTTCGCATGCTGATTTCTCGCAGCGAGATACAGAGTGCAGGTACAATGAGTCCGACTTACGTCAGTGTGTCGATGATTGGGGCATCATGAGCCAAGTCGTACGAGAGATACCATTAGCAAAACTGCACCTATGGACGGAAAACCCCAGAGATCCAATCGATATGGGGGCATCTGATGAAGATGTGATCCGCAGGGCGATTGACAACCAAAGCGGGAATTGGAATCTGGACAAGATGCTGGTAGATATCGGCGGGCTGTATTATTTCAACGAGCTTCCTACTGTTGTTGAGCTGAAGCACGATGAGTATGTTGTTTACGATGGGAATAGAAGGGTGGCCGTTCTCAAGTGCATCCAAGATCAGAATTTATATATGGCGGCAACCAGCAAGCTTCCGACGTTTGTAGCGCCGGAAGCTTTACTTCAACAAACAGTATTACCATGTAACGTCTGCGACGTAGAGACGGCCCTTGATATAGTTGAGAAGTATCATCGGGGCTCGGGAAAATGGGGAAAGCTCCAGTATGAATACTTTCTGCATACGCATAGAGGCGGGCAGAAGGGCCGCCTGATGCTTCTTGACGAAGCAACTGGAGGACTCGTTTCCGAAAACCCGAATCTAAACCAAGAATACGTTCAGCAGCGCTTGTTAACTGACCGCAATTTGGAATCAATCGGCTTTTCGGTAATTGACGGCGAGCTTGTGACAAATCACGATTCGGATGAGGAAGCCGTCGGCATTCTTGAAGATATCGGGCGAGTGATGGATCAAAAGCTCACGAACGCTCGAAAGAATCCCGGTCAGTTAAGAGCCGCCTTAGAGGAAATGGACCCGGAGAAATACCGCGACGTCAAACCCTTCTCAAGCGAGGGTAGAAGCAGGACGGTCAGGCCGATAGCGAGAAACTCTGGGCGAAGCTCTGTGAAAAAAGTGCCGATTCGGCGAAAGGGGTCAGGGCCACTATTCGGCGAAACGATTCGTCCCCGAGGCGACCAATCGAATCTTATATACGCAGGAATTGAACACATCTATTCTGAGTATAAGAAAGATGTGAATGGAAGAGCGTATCTGCTTCCTATTCTCGGGTTTTCTCTGCGCTTGTTTTTGGAAACTGTGGCAAGGGAGTATTACCTTGCTCAGGATCCACCGGTTGATAAAGGCGATGACGCTCTTGCGGTTTTTCACAAGGATGTGATTAAGCCTCTTCTCCGCAAGAGAGAGGAGTCCATGATGCTCAATCAGGACGCCCTGACAGCTCAACTGATCGACCGCCGAGACAACCTGGAAGCGAGTCTAAACAAATGGGCGCATGGAACGCTTGATGTTGACGAGGAAATTCTCTTGCGAGAGTCCAAAATCGTAGCGTACATTGTGAAAGAGGTCTGGTGGCGTGACTAGCGGGCTATGCCGATAAGGCATTGTCCGGGATCGATAGATTGGGGCTAATAATGAGCTTCTCGCGCCCGATGCTCGCGCTATACGCGCTGTAGCCAATCTCCATCTCGCCCGCAACCCTAGTTTTGTATATCTCATCGATGAGAGGGTCGCTGTCGTATGTCACGATCCATTTCCGTTTCGAGCGTTTGATTCTCTTCGCCAAAGACCTGTGCTTGTCTTCGTCGAATGAGCTCTTGTATAAACCTGGGCCTTTCTTGACGTAGGGCGGATCAAGGTATATCAAGACCTTCACTCTGCCCTGCGGCAATGCGTTTTCTATAAAATCCTCTGCGTCGAGATTGTGTATTGATATATCGGCTGCTCTTTGGGATATTGCCCTGATCTTATTAACTAAACCGTCTCTGTTGAAGCGCGCGTCCATTTTATAAGGGCCGTCTTGGTTTATACCGCCGATGATCCCGCCCTCTAGTATCCCAGATACATTCGTCCTGTTTAGATAGAACGCCGATTTTGCAAGCTCGAGATTAGATGCGCCACTTGGGTTCTTGTATCTTTCGCGATGGTATTCCCATTCGCTTATGCATAGGGGGGTGTTTTTGACGAATTCGCACATCTCGTCAGGGTGGTTCACGATCGCGTCCCACATGCAGTAAACAGCCCTGTCCAGGTCATTGATTACGACCGAAGACACATCACCCTTTAGGAGAAGTTTCATTGCGAGGCCAGCGCCGCCCGCAAAGGCTTCGCAATAGACGCAGCCAGCCATATCGTTCTCGTCGATAATAGATTTTACCAGCGGATACAGCTTTGTTTTGCCGCCTGGATAGCGAATTGGCGTGTAGGTCGCCGGCATCAGCGCCTCCTCGTATATTCTTTCTGCCACGGTTTTAGGGTGTGGCACCCACCACTTCCTACGCAGTGGCCGCGTTCTTTACCT
>JAFUBE010000966.1 GCA_017460365.1 Eggerthellaceae bacterium | reverse complement strand
GCCCAGGCCGCCCGCGCCGACCGTGCCGGCCATGGCCGAGTACCCGAACAGGTTCACGAACGTTATGGCGACGCCGCGCACGAGCGAGGGCAGCGATTCTCGCAACATCACCTTCGTCACGATTTGGAAGTTGCTGGCGCCAAAACTGTGAGCAGCCTCGATAAGGCCCTTGTCGACCTCGGCCAAGCTCTGCTCGACGATGCGCGCGACGAAGGGCGCAGCGGCAACCGTCAGCGGCACCACGGCGCCCGGCACGCCAAGAGACGTGCCCACGACCAAGCGCGTGGAGGGGATGATGGCCCCGAGCATGATGATGACAGGGATGGACCGGCCAATGTTGATAACCCACCCGAGCACGGTGTTCACGGCGCGGTTTGGGCGCAAGCCGCCCGGAGCCGTAACGGCGAACCAGATACCGAGCGGCAGGCCGATAACGTAGGCGAACAGGCACGACGCAATCGTCATGACAAGCGTGTCGATCGTGCCTTGCGCGAGCAGGGCCCCGTACTTATCGAAGAACTCAGCCATGGGCGACTTCTCCTTCCTCGGCGTGTTGCGACTTTTGCGATGCGGCCGACTGCTTTTCCGAAGGGAAGTCGGATTGGGGTTGGGCTTCCCGAGCGGAAGGTTCAGCGGAAGATCGGGCGGCCGCGTCGTCGATGCCCTCGAAACCCCATTCCAACAGCTCGCGGGCAACCTTGCTCTGCGGATTGGCGAACACGTCGGCGGTAGAGCCCTCTTCCACGATATGGCCTTCATCTATGACGGCGAGGCGATTGCAAATGCGTCTCGCCACGGCAAGCGAATGCGTGATGACGACCATCGTCACGCCCAAATCGGCGTTAATCTGCGCCAGCAGGTCGAGCACCTGCACGGTCGTGCGCGAATCGAGCGCGCTCGTCGCCTCGTCGCAGAGCATGTAACGCGGTTGATTCGCGAGCGCGCGGGCGATGGCCACGCGCTGTTGTTGGCCACCTGATAACTCGCTCGGGTAGCGCGACGCCTTGTCGTCCAAGCTCACGACGCTCAGCAGCTCGTGAGCGCGCTCGATGCTTCGCGCCTTCGGCTCATGGCGCACTTCGAGCGGGAACATGACGTTTTGCAACACGGTTCGTTGCTGAAACAAGCTGAAGTTCTGGAAGATCATGCCGATGTTGGCTCTGAGCTCGCGCAGCTGACGACCTGAGTAATCGGTGATGTCGTCCCCGTCGATGACGATTCGGCCTTCGGTGGGCCGCTCGAGCAGGTTCAGCAGGCGGACGAGCGTCGATTTGCCCGCGCCCGATTCGCCGATGATCCCGAAAATGTCGCCGTCGTTTATCGATAGGTTCACCCCATTGAGCGCGCGGTGGCTGCCGTCGCTCGCGTGGTACACCTTGCCGATATCCCGCAGTTCGATCATGTAAACCCCGCTTTCCGGTCCTTACGCGCACGTTGCTCCCAGGGAAAACCTCACCCTGGGAGCAACGGCCCGAGTTTGGCGTTTTCGCTATTCGACTGGCAGAACCGCGCCGTCGAAGGTCTTGTTGATGTATTCGGCCACCGACGGATTCCCGATAGCCTTCACGAGCGCCTGGATCTTGCCGGCGGTCTGGTTGCCGTCACGCACGACGACGATGTTCTTGTACGTTTGGGCGGCTGTGCCATTGGGATCCTCGACCGCAAGCGCGTTCTTCTTGACCGACAGGCCGGCGCCGAGCGCGTAGTTCGAGTTGATGGCCGCAATGTCAACGTCGGCTAGTACGTTGGGAATAGTTGCGGCCTCGAGCTCCCTAATCTTCAGGTTCTTCGGGTTCTCCGCGATATCGGCTACGGTTGCGGTGATGCCGGCATTTGCCTTCAACTTGATGAGGCCCTCTTGCTCGAGCAGCAGCAAGGCGCGCGCCTCGTTGGTGGTGTCGTTCGGCACCGCCACGGTCGCGCCGTCAGCAAGGGCGCTGAGCGAGGCCGTCTTGCCCGCGTACAGGCCGAACGGCTCGTAATGCACGGCAGCGACGCTCGCCAGGTGTGTGCCGTTCTCCTTGTTGAACGAGTCGAGATACGGAATGTGCTGGAAGTAGTTCGCGTCGACTTCGCCCTCTTCGGTGGCCGTATTGGGCAGCACATAGTCGTTGAACTCCTTCACGACGAGCTTGTAGCCCTCTTTCTCGAGCAGCGGCGCAACGGCGTCCGTCAGGATTTGCGCGTGCGGCGTCGGGCTGGCGGCAACGGTGATTGTCTTATCGCCAGATGCAGCGGCGCTTGTCGATGCCGATGCGCTCGACCCGCTCGCACTCGCGCTACCCGACTGCCCGCCGCATCCAGCTAAGCCAAGCGCCAGCACAACACCGAACACGGCTACCGCAAGAGCCGCAAGCCTCTTGCTCCTTTTTCTTGCCTCCATGATTTCCACTTCCTCTCCTCGAGCCTTTCGGCTCATCGATAATTGTTGAGCGAAATTATGCCCAATAAGGGAAAACAAGCGCAAGACCTGCGGTAATGGCTCTTTTTTATGCCGTGATATCAATTTGTCTGATAATGGGAACGGGGCTTTTGTGCTCGGTTGGAACAGGTTTGGTCGGTCCCGTGCGTTGGATTAGGCGAGCTTCTCGAGTCGGGCGAGCAGGGTCTTTAGGGTGGGGTGGTCTTTGGCGGCGCTCTTGCGTATGGCGGCGGCCTGGCTCATATCGGGCCTGGAGACCCGGCGCCTGCGTCATGGCCGCGGCCGCGTCGGTAAACTCGACGTACCCGGCGCCGGCGAGCCTACGCAACCTTCTTCGAACTCAGCCGCTATAATACCCTCTTGGGCTTTAAGGGTTCGAATGCGATAGGGAAGTCAGCTAAGCGGGTGCCAGCATGAAAGAAACGGGGTTCTGCGAATTTGCGCTTTACGCGCTCGAACAGCACTTTGCGCTCACGCAAAAAGACTTAGGCGCCGATGCGCGCATGTCGGCGAAGGGCATCACGTTTGCCACCGAGGCCTGGGAAATCGAGGGCATCGGGCATCTCTGCATCATGAAGATGAGGGCGTTCTTCGGGTTGATGCGCATGGAGACCGTGGTCATCTCGCCCACGCACGTCGACATGCCCCTGATCAATATCGACTGGGTGAAGGCTTTCGGCAACGAGACGCAGATGGTGGAACTCTACGATACCCAGCTGCAGCCATGGCCCGCTGAATGCAGCAATGTCTTCGAGCGCCTTCTCGAGCGCGACGCGGACCTCCCCGATGCGCCGGGTGGGGGCGAGCGCTGGTACAGCGACATTCTGTATCCTTGCTCTTACCGCAAACGAGGCAAGGGGCTGACCGGGCGTCTCTCGATCGCGGCGCAAGACTACATCGTGTCCTACGTCGATCAGCTGGCTGACGCGGCGGTTTGCGACGAGCGGGCGAAGGCGGCGAAGGTGCGTTCCTTCGCAACGAGGCTGTTCGACGAGGGCGGGCCCGCTGTCGATCAGGTGGTGAGGCTGTTTGGCCGGCCGACGGCCAGGCGCCTTGTCGTGCGCCACATGTACGGCGCAGACGAGTGAAGGGCCACGTGTAAGGCAGCTTGAGTTGGGGTTGTCCCAACATGGATGTCTGCCCTGGTTGTCGGAAATGATCGGAAAGAAGCGTTGAGGTGTACCTGTTCCTTGCAATGATCGTAGTGGCCCTCGTGTTCAGCAGCGTCGGGTTCAAGAAGTACGTCTGGTTCATATCGATCGGATACGGCCTGTCGATCGCTGCGATCGGCATCGCCCTCATGATTGCCATGCGCGACCAGCTCACGGCCGCGACGGCGTGCGCCTGCGTCCTCTTCGTCGTGTACGGCCTCAGGCTCGGGGGGTACCTCATGTACCGCGAGCTCCGCAGCTCGAGCTACAACGCGAAGATGAAGACGGAGATAAAGAGCGGCGACGGGATGCCGATGGCGGCCAAATGCGGCATCTGGGTGACCGCCGCCCTGCTTTACGCGTGCCAGACCTCGCCCGTCGCCTTCCGGTTCGTCAACGGGTCGGGCGTCGACGCGCTGCTCATCGTCGGGATGGTCCTCAGCGCGATCGGCCTCGTCGTGGAGACCGCCGCCGACCTGCAGAAGAGCGCGGCCAAGAAGGCCGACCCCGGGCGGTTCGTCGACACGGGGCTTTACCGTATAGTGCGCTGCCCCAACTACTTCGGAGAGATGCTGTTCTGGACCGGCGTCTTCGTGGGCGGCATCACCATATACGCCGGCGCCCTGCAGTGGATCGTGGCGATACTCGGCTACCTCGGCATCGTCTACGTCATGTTCAGCGGGGCGAGGCGCCTGGAAACCCGCCAGAACAAGGCGTACGGCGACGACCCCGAGTACCAGCGCTACGTGAAGAGCACGCCCATAATGATTCCCCTGATCCCCCTCTACAGCGTCGAGAAGCATACCTGGCTCGTGGCGTAGGGCAAAGCGGTTCTCGCTACAGCCGCGATGAGCCCTGTTCGTCCTTGCCTCGTGGCTCAGCTTCGAACCTCCCCTGGAGTGCAGTTACATTTCTTGAACGCTGAGAATGTTGGGGTGGGAGCTTCTGCGATCGGCGGGATCGCCCCCCGTTCCCGTGCTTCATGGAGTACGTGAGCAGGTAGTGATTTCCAGTCCCACTAATGGTCCTGATGGACGGTCTCTTTCCTGTAACCTTGCAGGCGCGATGGAACCGGGAAAGGGGCAGACATGGGCGAAGACGGCAAGACTCAGGCGGAACGAAAGCTAACGATCGGCGAGATCGCCGAGGAGGCGATGGACGCGTTCGACTTCGGGCCGGAGGTGATGACGCTTGCCGAGCCCGACGGCTACTTCTGCGAGATGGAGCCGGCCGATTTCGAGCTCGCCCGCGCCTCGATCGCCTACCTCGCCTACCAATTGCTGCTGATGTACCGCATCAAGCACGGCAACGTGCGCGGCAACCCCGGCGGGTGGGTCGGGGTGCGCCACTACGAGACCGAGATCCGCAAGGAGATAGCCAGCCTATTCGGCGTGCGCGGCACGCAGAACGAGCGCATAGCCGAGGTCCGGCGCCTGTACAGGGTGGCGCTCGGGGCGTGGAACGACGACGAGGCCTACCGCGAGAAGATGACCGACGTCATGCAGCGCTTCGAGGAAAAGTACGACCTCGATGAGGATGAACTGGGCATCGTGTTCGTCTAGGACGATCGGAGGAACCGTCATGAAGGAGTTCGACCGCATCATCGGCTACGTCGGCATCAGGAGGGAGCTCGAGCAGACCGCCGACATCCTGAGGAACCTGGGCACGTACAGGGGGGCGGGCGCGAAGACGCCGTCCGGCATGCTCATCCACGGGGCGCCGGGCCTGGGCAAGTCGCTCATGGCCGAGTGCCTCATCGAGGCGGCGGGCGTGCCCACGTTCACCGTGCGCAAGGACAAGGCCGACGGCGCGTTCGTCGACTTAGTGAGGGACGCTTTCGACCAATCATCTTCGGTCCGGCGGGGGTCTTCTTGTTTACAGGGGTCTAACACCCTCCGTCCAGCGAAGCGGCATTTACCACATAGTCACGCATAAGCCCAAGGACCCTCTTGTTTACGTCATCAGGTGATACCGGATTGTCAAAGGCAAAACAGCTTTGTTTATTCGACGTTACATGGCTCCACATGGGGTCTGTCAGGTAGTGCTGCGGGTTTTCGCCGTTCTGGTCGTACAGAACTACTTCGCATTTCATATCCGGGTCGAAGCCGTAGCGCATGAAACTTTGAAGTTTTTCTACGAATTCGTCACGTTCTAGATACTCGCCGCAATCGTCCGGCTTGAAACGTATGATTGCCGACTTCTTGCTTTTCGCGCAAGACCACTTGTAACGCAACCCGGCATCGGCGTAATGAGTGTTCGGCTTGGTCTTGTCGTAAAAAACCAAGCAGTCGCCCGAACGGGAGTTATCCTCCACAAACGCACAGAAGTCCCTCAGCTTCATTGCCTTCTTTACCTTACCTTGAACGTGACCTTGAAGTCTTTATGGCCAGCATTATAGCCGCCCTTAGCGGCGCAAGACACGCGTGCCTTCGCAGTAAGACTAGTGCTGCGTTCAGTAAATAACTGCCCGCCAGACTCGTCTATTCGCCCCGTGGAGCGTTCAAGAAATCTTGAAGTAGCTACGGCTTGCGCCTTCGATTTCTTTCGCGCCCCACGGAACGAAT
>JAFUBE010000965.1 GCA_017460365.1 Eggerthellaceae bacterium | reverse complement strand
CCTCTACTGGTCGATTGCGTCGGGAATGTTGGTGTAAGCCCGGGAACGGCCCCTTTGTAGGGAAAACGGCCATTGCCTAGAATTTGAGATCGCGACAAATCAGATTCTAGAGAAAGGCAATGACCGCAATGAGCAGCATAGCAGACGTGACGATCGCCGAACAGGCGACCATGCCCCGGTTCGAGGACGGGTTCATAAACCTCCAGGAGCTGCTCCGCCAGCTGGCCGAGAGCGTCGTGAACGAGATCATGAGCGCCGAGGCCGACCAGCTCTGCGGGGCGACCGGCAACAGCAGGAACGGCTACCGCGAGCGCAGGCTGGTCACGTGCGTGGGGACGCTGGCGCTCAGGATACCCAAGCTGCGCACCGGCAGCTTCTTCCCCGACGACGTGCTCGAGCGCTACCAGAGGGTGGACCGCGCGATCGTGGCGGCCGTGAGCGAGATGTACGCCACCGGCACCAGCACCAGGAAGGTGCAGAAGGTGGCGGCCGCGATGGGCGTCGAGCGGCTCAGCAAGGACCAGGTCAGCGCCATCTGCGAGCACCTAGACTCCGAGGTGGAGGAGCTGGTGACGAGGCCCCTCGGCGCCTCCCGCACGCCCTACCTGTGGATCGACGCCACCTACGTGAAGTGCAGGCGCGACCACCGCGTCGCCTCCACGGCCGTGGTAACGGCCATCGGCTGCGACGAGGACGGCTGGCGGCACGTGCTGGGCCTGGGCGTTGTCGACACCGAGAGCTACGACTCGTGGCTCGCCTTCCTCAGGAGGGTGAGGGCCCGCGGTGTCACGGGCGTGCAGCTCGCCACCTCCGACGCCCACGAGGGCCTCAGGCGCGCGATAGAGGAGGTGTTCCAGGGCGCCGCCTGGCAGAGGTGCGTCGTGCACCTGATGCGCGACTGCGCCCGCGCGGCCTCCGGCTCGAGGTCGCTGCAGCGCCGCGTCTCGAGGATAGTCGCGCCGGTGTTCCGCCTCAAGGACGCCGGCGCCGTGAGGGCGGCCTACCACCTGGCGATCGAGATGCTCGAGTCGTGCTGTGGGGACGCGGCGCGCATCCTCGAGGAGGCCGAGCCCGACGCGCTCGCCTACCTCGACTTCCCCGCGTCCCACTGGAAGAGACTTCGCACCAACAACGTGCAGGAGCGCGCGAACAGGGAGATAAAGCGCAGGTCGCGGGTGGTGCAGGTCTTCCCGTCGGTCGCCTCCCTCGAGCGCCTCGCGGGCGCCGTCATGTGCGACATGGACGACGAGTGGCAGGAGGCCAGGTACTTCTCGAAGGCGAAGATGGACGAGCTCTACGACGAGTCGAGGGCGGCGAGGGCGGAGGAGCCGCCGGCGCCGGAGAGGCTCAGCGAGTTGCGCCTGGTGGCGAGAAGGGCGATCGAGGCCAGCCTCGAGCTTGCGGACGAGCTGGAGGCGGCGTAGGATACGGGATGATCGACGATTCAAGGTGATGGCCGAGAACTTACGAAGAGGCCTTTACACCAACTTTTCCGACACTACCTACTGGTCTCAACATTCGACGAAAAGGAATCGCCCACAAGCCTGTTACCGCACTCTCGACAATATGCATCGCTTTCCTTGTTTTCTGCACCAATGTTATTGCAGAACACGCTTACTTCACGCCTATCCTTTCTGGTCATCGGAAACAGGAAACCCTATTCTAGAATTGACGGCTCACAAGACCGTCCAGGCAAAGCATCCTTGAAAATCAGTGTTTCCGTAGTCAGCCATGAATGAAGCTGTCCTCGAGTGGCTCCTCACTTATGCCCTCATCAACGATGGCGTAAACGACCCAACAACTTGATTGTCCACCGAGCCGTAATGGTCAATTGACACGATTCTCTCGGCCGTTGTGTCTTCGATACGCCAGAGCCAACAGTGCAACTCTATTTCGCCTCATCTGACGAAATCCAAGAGTATTCCGTCCGAGACTATGCGCGAGTCTCCTCGAGATGGATGGTCAATCAGGCAAACTGCTACACCAGTAGTATCGGTTCCCCATACTGAGCAACAGGGAGACGGCTAAGCATTCTTGCCTTTATCGCCATAGCTTATGACGAGTTCCTGGGTTCCATTGCCATCAAGATCACGAAGCACATAGAAGTGGGATGAACAAGCCGTATACTCTTGGTGGTATTCTTCGCACAGAACCTCATCCCATCGTCGTTTTCGGGCACCACAAACAGTGCAATACTTTCCTATCGCCTATCCAATCTTCTCAAACGTGTATAGTTGACTAGTAGCCTGCTTTGGTACCACTGGTCATCCTTTATTGTTACCGGCGGTCATCCACGTTGGTACCGCTTGTAGGCATCGTTGGTACCGCGGCCCCCTTGCCCTAGCATCCGTTTCCGTGCACCCAATCCGGGGTGCCGTGACAGCGGAAGGGGCTGGTGCCCATGAGCAAGTACAAGAAGATCCTCCTCGCGGTGGCGAAGGGAGGGATGAGCCAGTCGGAGGTCGCGGCGTCTCTGCACGTCAGCAAGCGCGACGTGTCTGCGGCGGCGCGGGTCGTGCGCGAGCACTCCCTCACGTTCGACCAGGTGAGCGCGATGGACGCCGCGGCGGTGGACGACACGTTCTTCCCAAGGGAGGGGCGCGGCCCCGACCCCGCCTACCTGCGGCCCGACATGGCCGCGCTCGTCGAGCGCAAGAAGAGGAACCGCAGGCTGCCGGTCAAGCTGCTGTGGGCGGAGCACTGCGACCAGGCAGCCGAGGAGGGGAAGCTCTCCTACTCCTACCAGGCGTTCTGCGAGATGTTCGCCGACGAGGCCGAGAGGGCTGGCGCGACGCGCCACTTCGAGCACGAGCCGGGGGCGAAGTGCTACATCGACTGGGCCGGCGACGTGGCGCACCTCACCGACCGGCTCACCGGCGCGACGACGAAGGTGTACGTGCTCGTGGTGGTGCTGCCCTTCTCGAGCAGGCTCTGGGCGGAGGGCTTCTGCGACATGCGGCAGGCTTCCTGGCAGGACGGCCAGGCGCACGCCTTCGGCTACTTCGGCGGCGTGCCCAGGATGCTGGTGCCCGACAACTGCGCGACGGCGGCAGACCGCAGCGCCGTCTACGTCACGCTCGTGAACGACGAGTACGAGCGATTCGCTGAGCACTACGGGGCCGCCGTCGTGCCCGCGCGGGTCCGCAAGCCCCGCGACAAGAGCACGTCCGAGACCACCGTCAACCTGGTCGAGCAATGGGTCATAGCGCCCTCGAACGAGATGACATTCTACACGCTGGAGGAGTTCAACGAGTTCTGCGCCGAGCGCGTCGACTGGCTCAACAGCCGCCCGTTCTCCGCGAAGGACGGCACGCGCGACTCGGTCTACGAGTCGGAGGAGGCCCCGCACATGCAGCCGCTGCCGCCCGAGCCCTACGAGCGCTGCGAGTGGCACGTCGCCAGGGTGGCGCCCGACTACCACGTGACCGTCGACTACATGCACTACTCCGTCCCGTTCTCGCTGATAGGCAGGCAGGTCGACGTGAGGCTCACCGCCTCGCGCGTCACGGTGCTCGACGGCGGCGAGGTCGTGGCGGAGCACAGGCGCAGGCATGGTCGCAAGGGCCAGTACGCGACCGTCGAGGGCCACATGCCCGACGAGCACCGCCTGCAGGAGTCCCCGTGGTCGCCGGGCAGGTTCTCGTCGTGGGCGTCCAGGGTGGGCCCGGAGACCGGCACGGCGATAGGCGCGGTGCTCGCGAGCAGGGCAATCGTCGAGCAGAGTTTCGTCTCCTGCCGCAACATACTCGGCCTCTCGAAGACCTACTCGCCCGAGCTCCTCGAGCGGGCCTGTGCGCAGGCCAACGCCGCCGGAGCCCTACGAGCGCTGCGAGTGGCACAGCGCGAAGGTCGCGCCCGACTACCACGTGACCGTGGACTACATGCACTACT
>JAFUBE010000964.1 GCA_017460365.1 Eggerthellaceae bacterium | reverse complement strand
TTGGTCGCCGTGCGCAAGTCGGAAATCAGGTCGCCCAGGACGCCAAGCAGGCGCGCAAGGCGGTCGGGGCCGAACAGCTGCAGCTCGTCGGCAAGCTGCTGGCGCTCTGCCTCGGGAATGTCGAGCGCAGCGTCGGTGCCGGCCATACTCATCACGTAGAGATTGCGCGCGTGCTGTGCCATGTCGCGCGCGAACTGGGCAAGGTCGGCGCCAGACTCCACGTAACCGGCCGTCCATGTGAAGCACGTGGCAACGTCGCGCTGACCGATGGCGCGGAAGATTTCGGCCATGTCGGTGGTACCCAGCGAACCAAGAAGATCCTCGGCACCTGCCACGGTCACGTGACCTTCGCCGAACGCGATCAGCTGCTCAAGGGACGTGAGCGCGTTGCGCATGCCGCCTTCAGCACGATGCGCGACAAGCTCAAGAGCATCACCTTCGAACTCCACTCCTTCGGCCACGCACACGGCGCCCAACCGAGAGACAATTTCGTCGTTGGACAGCCGATGGAAGTCGAAGCGCTGGCAGCGCGAATGGATGGTCGCGGGGACTTTCTGGGGATCTGTCGTGCAGAGAATGAACACCACATGGCTCGGCGGCTCTTCGAGCGTCTTCAGCAGCGCGTTGAACGCCGCCGTCGAAAGCATGTGAACTTCGTCGATGATGTAGACCTTGTAGGCACCGCGCGTGGGGGCGAAGTTCACACGGCCGATTATTTCATCACGCACGTTTTCCACGCCGGTGCGGCTGGCAGCGTCAAGCTCGTAGACGTCGGGATGGACGCCCTCGGCAATCCCTAGGCACTCCGAACAGGTTCCATCTGGTTCCGACGTGGGCCCATGCTCGCACAAGAGCGCCTTGGCAAGCAGGCGTGCCGTGGTGGTCTTGCCCGTGCCACGCGGCCCGCAAAACAGGTAGGCATGAGACACCTGGTCGGCGTCGATTGCATTTTTGATCGTGCGCTCGATGTGGTCTTGGCCGACCACGTCCCCAAACACCTGCGGACGATACTTCCTGTACAGAGCTTCGGCCATGGCCTACTTCCCTTCTTCCCGCTTCGACGAGCGGCCCGAGAGCGCCCCTCTTGCCGCACCGATAATGGCAGGCAGCACCGAAATAAAGATGATACCGAGCACGATGGCGCTGAAATGGTCCTGGACGAATGGTACGCCGCCGAAGAAGTAGCCTGCCAGCACAAACACGCTGACCCACGCAATGCCCCCACTGCAGTTGAAGAAGGTGAACTTTGCGAAATTCATGTGGCCGGTACCCGCGATGAACGGAGCGAAGGTGCGAAAAAAGGGCATGAAACGCGTGATGACGATGGTCAGACCGCCGTACTTTTCGAAGAAGTGGTCGAGCTTGGCCATGCGCTCGGGCGTGAGCGCTTGACCTTGCCCGAGTCGATGATGCGGCTGCCGAAGAACCGCGCAATCCAGTAGTTCGACGTGTTGCCCAAAATGGCGGCAGCGTAGAACACGACCAGTGTGACGCCTAGATTGAGCCCCCACCCCTCTGCGGAGAACACCCCGCAGGCGAACAGCAGCGAATCGCCGGGCAAGAACGGAAAGAACACCACACCCGTTTCGATGAAGACGACCAGGAACAGCGGGCAGTAA
>JAFUBE010000963.1 GCA_017460365.1 Eggerthellaceae bacterium | reverse complement strand
CGAGATCGGCTCGGCAACGAAATTGCGCGCGCACGAGGAAGGGCTGCTGCACCGGGCGTTTTCGGTCGGGCTGGTGCGCCCGGGCGACAACGCTCCCGAGCTGCTGCTGGCAAAGCGGGCGCTCGGCAAGTACCACTCGGGAGGCTTGTGGGCCAACTCGTGCTGCTCGCATCCGCGCGCGGGCGAAGAGACCGTGCAAGCCGCTTACCGGCGCGTGCGCGAAGAGCTCGGGTGCGAAGCGGCCGGGTTGCGCGACGTTGCCGCATTCGCCTATCGGGCCGAATTCGGAAACGGGCTTTGCGAGCACGAATACGACCATGTGATAGTTGGCCGCTGCGAAGGCAAAATCGCGCCGGATCCGACTGAAGTGGCCGAGGTGCGCTGGGTGAGCTTCGAAGCCCTCGCCAGCGAGCTCGCCAGCGAGCCGGGCAAGTTCGCCGCATGGGCTCCCATGGTGCTGAGCATGGCGATGGCCGACCAGGTCGGTCGCGGAGGACAGAGCGTCGACGAACGGAGGCTCGCATCATGAAGCTAATGCCGCATGATAAAGCGTTTCAGGTGCTTTTATTGCAGGCCGCAAACGATGAACGGGGGGCTGTGCTGTTCGGCGACAGCCTTGATCGTGCCCGCGAGGCGGTGCCGCCGTTCCTGGTTGGCGGCCCCTTCCCCAGCGTTTACCTGGAGCATCCGCTCTCCGGCGAGCCTTTCCTCGATGTCACCGTGCTGCTGAAGAACCTCGAGCCCGAAACGCGCGTGGAGTCGCCCGCCGCAGGAGCGCATGGCGCGATGCTCGACTGGTACGCCGAAACATGCTCCGACGACGACTCTGTGACCTGCGGTTTCGAGATCGACACGAGCAAGCCCGCGCTTCCTGAAGCGGCCGTGCACTTCCAGCCCCGCACGCGCACCGAGCTCGTGCGGCCGTTCTGCGAGGCGGTCGGCGAACCCGAGCGCGCGGAGCTCTACCTCGACTTGGGGAAGCGCATGCCGGACGACTGGCCGCTGTCGTTCTTCGGGATGTTCCGCGGACGGGCCGGCTCGCCGTTGCGCGTATGCGGGTACCTGAGCGATGCCGGAAAGAGCGCTTGCGCGCGCGACCCCGAGCACCTGGCCGCCGTGTTCGACACCGTCGGGTTTTCCGCCTATGAGAAAACGATGCTCTCGCAGGCTTCGGCGCTGATGGCCGCAGCCCCTGGCACGGTCGATTTCCAGTTCGACATCTTCCCAGATGGGAAGCTCGGTCCCACGTTCGCCATCGACGTGCAGTTCGAAATCGAGCAGCCCGAGGCCGTGCGCGCCACGTTCGAGGCTGGCGCGGGCGCAAACGTAATGGGGCTGCTCGAAAGTTGGGACGCGGCCGACGGACGCTGGAAGCAGGCTGCCGCGTCGGCGTTCGCACGCGCGATTCCGATCGAGCTCGACGACGGCTCACCGGGGCGGTTCGCCTTCACGCTCATGCCCCAGTGGGTGAAGGCCCGCTGGACGAACGGCGACCTGCAGCCCGCGAAGCTGTACCACCTGGCTTCCGCCGGCCTGCTCGACGGGTGAGGCACTTCCCTGCGCCTCCCGCCAGGCCCGCGGGGCTGGCGGGAGGCGGATCACTGGGCGACGGTGCGCATTTTGGCCAGGGCGTTGGCGAGCTTGGTGGAGACGGTGGAGGCGTTCATGCCGAGTTCGGCGGCGATGTCGACGTTGCGGAAGCCTTCGCGGTACTTCATCAGAACGAGGTTGCGCTCGGTATCGTCGAGCACGGCGAGCAGGCGCCCGACCAGGTCGCGGTCGGCGACGCCTCCTGTCGTATCGGGCACGGCCAGCCGGTCTCCAGAAATATTGTCGAGCTCGATCGCAGGGTGTGCGCGGCGCCAATGGTCCATCATGCAGTTGCGCGCGATCGTGATGACCCAGGTGGAAAACTTCGCCCGCGTGGAATCGAACGTGCCGAACGCACGCGCCGCCCGCATGAACGCTTCGGAGACCACGTCCTCGACTTCGACATCGTTGTCCATGCGGTAGCGCACGTAGTTGTACACGGCCGCATAGCTCTCGAGGTATAGGCGCTCGAACTCCGCATCGGGGCTCTCGCGCTTTCTGTATGACGTCACCTTCCCCATTTACGCGGCGATTCCACTTCGTTTGGGCTGGAACTTATATGTGTGCGAATTATAGGACAAAACAGTTTCAACATTGTTTCTGCGACGGAGAGCTAATACTGTCATCGGCTGCGTATACGTTGCCGGCTGCTGCGAGCAACACGAGGTCGGCATCTTCGAGGCTCTGGGGTTCGTCAATGGCTTCGGGCAAAGCCTTGAGGCATCGTGCGAGCAAGGCATCGCGAAACGCCTCTGTTCCAACCGAAAGATCTGCCTGAAGCAGCTGCTCCAGCTTCTTTTCGAACTCGCGATCGTCCATGTCGCACCTCCAATCTTTCACGAGTCGTTCTTGCTTTCGTTTATTGTACGTTCGAATGCGCGGTTTCGTCTTGCGCCATTTTGGACATGTGCTTATAGGGCGCATTTTGGCTGCCAGAACTTGGGATATGCCGATGATGTGGGGGCCGTTTGGGCGTCGCGTGCTTTCGACATGGGCATCGCATGGGCTGATTGCGCCCGAAAGATGAACTTCTCGGAACCGGGAGCCGCAACGGGTACAGTAGCGTGAACGCGGAAGGGCGAAAGTAGGTGATTCGCATGACCGAGAAACGCACCCTGAAACATCCTGCACGTTATTCCTATTCCGATTGTTTGCGCGACGCCGTACCCACGCCGACCGGCCTGAACGGCACCACCCTGTACCAGCTGCTCATGGTTGGCGGGACCGTGGCGTTCGTCGTGACCGCCAACGGCGTGCGAAGCTCCGGCGCCGATTTCGTCGAGCATTCCCATTGACTGTACCCGCTGGTATTCTGCATCGCCTTTCTGGTGCGCGTGTATATCGGCACGCCGCTTGCAGGCCTTTTGGTTCCTAAGCTTATCGGGAACCGTTTGCGCGGATTCGCGCGCGGCGCGGCCACGACCGCGTTGAACGTGTGCGTGACCTCGCCGTTCACGAGCGCGGCTGTGGCGTTGCTGTTCACCGATGTCGACGATTTCGCGAACACGTACGTCACGGCGCTCGCCGCGACCATGCCCATGACAATGGTGGCGAGCTACCTCATCATCGGCCCGGCCGTGAAGCTGCTGTTCAACAACCGCATCTCGCCGGCCGGCGGCCTGCAGGCGCTGCGCGACTTGCAGCAGCATGCGGCGTCGTTGATGCGGCTGTTCGGGATGTAGCGACAAGCGCTGCGAATGGAGAATGCTTCGCGCCTTCGGGGGTCTGTTGGAATCCGCCGCTTGCGCGGCGGCGGCAAGCTCGAGAGCGTCGGGGATTGCCGGCAAGGTGGGCTGCTCCGACCGGGACTTTCCAGGCAGAAGTCCAACCTGTTGATCTCTACTTTGCCGGCAGCCTTCGTAGGGCAAGCTCTCGAGCTTGCCGCCGCGCCGCCAGACGCGGGGCCTTCAGCGGCGCCGCCAAACGCGGGGCATTTTTCCGTTGCGCGGGCAGCGAAGCTCTTCCAAGTTTTGTGCTTTACATAAAGCATATAAGATACTATATTGCTGACTAACACTAATCAGATGAAAGGACGCAGCCATGGCAACTGCGCAGATCAACGCTCGCATCGATGCGAGGTTGAAGTCCGATGGCGACCGCTCTTTCGCGGCAGTCGGCTGCACGCCGACGCGGGCCGTTCGCGCCCTGTGGACATTCGCCAGCAAGAACGGCCACGACAGCAAGAAAGTGCGGGCATTGGTGGAACAGCTCGAAGGCGTGCAGGTGGAACCGCATGCCAAAACCGATGCAGAACAGAGGATGGAGCGCGCGAAAGAAGGGCCGCTCATCGTCGAGCGCGCGCTGCAAGAGATGGGAATCACGAACGCAGAACCTTCCGGCTTTTCGCTTGACGAGCTGAGAGAGAAAGCCTACCTCGAGAAATGGGCGGCGAGGAAGCTTTCATGACGCGCGGAAACGTCATCGTCGTCGACACATGCGTGTGGATGGATTATTTGATGGGCGGGCGCCCTGGCAGCGAACACGCGACGGCTTTCATCGTTGAAGCCCGCCGGCTCGACGCATCGCTCGTCATTCCGCCGCATTGCTTGTCAACCCTGTTCTTCTTGCTGCAGCAAGAGCTCAAGGCAATGAACCGTCGCGATGGGAAGATGACCGACGAGGCGGCTGCGGCTACGGCGCGAACGGCCGCGTGGGCGGCGGTCGACTTTATCCTCGACATGGCGACCGTCGGCCCATCCGACCAGATGGATGCGCTCATCGCATCGAAACAGCGGGCGATACACGGCGACTACGAGGACAACCTCGTCGTTGCTTGCGCGATGCGAACGGGTGCGCGGCTCCTCGTGACGAACGACGCCAAACTCGTCAAGCATTCCTCGGTTGCCACCATGACCGCAGAAGACGCTACCGCCCTGTTGGCACTTGAATAGAAATGCGGCGCGCCGCTGCGTGGCGTTTCGAAGGATGCGACGCTTTCCCGCCGCGAGCGCTGGGGTCAGTGGCCTTGCGGAGCTGCCATGGCTGCTCGATGAACGGCTTTTGGTGCGGCTCCTTCCAAACTAGCCCCCTATCCAGGAAAACTTGACTCCCCTTCTTGCTGCACCCGGCCGACAATCACCTTGGATATGCATGCACGATTCAGGGGGTTGCCATGAGAAAGCTCGCCGCCGTACTTGCCGCCATCGCCATCGCGCTCGTCGTCGCGCAACCGGCATTCGCCGATTCACCGTCGCTCGAAGCCGCTTCTCCCGGCGCGCCCATCGCAACGCAGGCGACGAAGTGGCACACGATCTCGACGCCAGAGCAGCTGCGCGTTATCAGCTTGAAGAGCGAGGGCTTCGGGTCCGGTTACTACAAGACTCGCATCGGGTAGCTCGTGGGGTAGCTCGTTTGAAACGGCGTACTACAACGGACAGAGTAACGTGAGCATGCAGCCGAGCATCATGACCAACACGGCCGCGTCGTACGCGCAGACAGTCACCGCGACCGGCAAGATGGGCGCGCTGAAGAACAAGGCGGTGGCGGCGCCGAAGATCACAAGCTTGGCAGCGGGCCAGAAGAAGGTCACCGCGAAGTGGAGCAAGGTCTCCAGCGCGACCAAATACCAGCTGAGCTATTCGGAGAACAAGAGCATGAAGGGCGCGAAGACGGCAAGCGTCGCGAAGTTGAAGACGTCGTGCACGATAAAGGCCCTCGCGAGCGGCAAACGCTGCTACGTGCAAGTGCGCGCGTTCCGCTCGATCGGCGGGCACGCGTACTACTCGGCTTGGAGCGGCAAGAAGAGCGCGGTTGTGAAGTAGGTCAGCGCGAAAGGGGGCTTCCATGAAACGGCTTGTCGCACTTGCGCTAACGGCGGTGCTCGCACTTGCGGGGGTCGCGCTACTTGCGGAAGACGCGCTCGCCGCAAGCGGATTGCGGGCGCAAGCGTGCACCTTCATCGGCTACGGTTACGGCGACGACTTCACGGCGGGCTACTTGGCCAACCGCTTCTACATAACGAGCGCGAGCGAACGAACGCTGCTCATCGGAAAGACGGCGATGCTGAAGCTGTCGCGCAGCGTAGCAGGCGTGAAGTGGAAGTCGAGCAAGCCGAAGGTCGCAAGCGTGACGAGCTCGGGCAAGGTGCGCGCGAAGAAGCCGGGGCTGGCCACGATCACGGCGTACAACCCGGCCACCGGCTTTTCCGCGACCTGCACCGTTGGCGCGTACCACAAGGTCACGCAAACGCAGGCGCACAAGAACACCGCGCCCGTCGCCGTGCTCATGTCGGCGGCAGCGGTGGGAGCTGTTGCCGACGACGAAGACGCTTTAGAGGAAGAGGACACGCTCGAAACGGACAACGCGCTTGACGAGCCCGAGGCAAACGATGCGCTCTTGGCGGCAGACGATGAACCCGAAGCGGAAGTCGAGGAAGCGCCGCCACTCGAGCAAGCGGCCAGGCCCGCTGCAAGCGCAAGCAAAACCGCTGCGGAAATCGCAATGATCGAAATACGTTTCATGGTGTCCCCTTCCTCCTAAGCGGAAAGCCTTTCAACCGTGATTTGCCGCGTCATCGCAGCGAACGCGTGGAAATCGTCGCTGGAAAAGCGCTTTCGAATGACGCGCCCCATGCGCTCATTGAACCGTCCCGCCATACGCTACGGGAATCCAATCTTGCTTCGGAGGGGGGGTCTAGGTTTTGAAGAAACCCCATTTCAGGGGCAGGTACGGGACAAAGCGCTAAGCTGCGAGCAACGCCGTGATCTGGCGATCCTTCAGGCGGTTCACCGCATCGAACTTCCAGGCTGGGTAACCGAGCCCCGGATCCTCGTAGGCGAAATCTTTCAGCGCTACCAGCTTCGCACGGATGGACGGCGTCATGAGTTCGCGCCCGATGGCCACGAAATCGGTACCGATCTTGGGGCCGATGAGGCTCACGTACTCGTCGAAGTCGTCGCCTTCCATCATCATGGGAAGACACGCCATGTTGTGGTCGAACAGCGGCGCCATGCGCAGCACGCGGCCAGTCGCGTTGTCCACCAGAAAGCCGTAGTTGCCCGAATGGCGGTCGACGTTCGCCATGACGGCGTCCATCACGACCATTTCGCGGAAGCTGTCCTCGGCACCGTGTGCAGCGCATAACTCGAGCATGTCGCGAATGCCGAACGGTCCCTCGAAGAACCGGTGCGCCGAGACAAACCCAACGTCCTCGGACGTGAACAGCGGGCATTTGCTCGCGAGCTTTCCGTAGTAGCGAACGATGTCGTAGGGCACGTGGTCGACGCCTGCCGCTTCGAGCACGCTTGCGGCAAGCGCCTCGGAATAGGGCTCGAACCCCACATTCGCGAAACCTTCCGACCCGCGCTTGAGCAGCGATACCCAGTCTCCTTCGCGGATCCAGCACTTTGCGAACGAACCCGAGGTCGCAAATTCCGGAGAAGTCGGCGAGTTCTCGCGCCCGCACATCCCCGTGCCGTCGAAGGCGATCCGCGCAATCACGTCATCGAACGGGTTGCGATACAGCGACACATCGGCCCAGGTGAGGCTTTCGTCAGCGCGTTTCATCCAGAACGTGTCGGTGAGAGAGGCATCGCACCATGCCGATGAAGTCGTGACGCGTGTTCAAACCCAGTTCGCGCATGAGCTTCATTATGGAAGTGCGGTGCTTGGCGATCTGACGGCCGTCGACCCAGTCGTCGACCCCCGAAAAGCCATACGGCAGATAGGGGTCGAGCTGGTCGACCAACACGTAGTGGTAATCGTCGAAGTCGGAAACCTCTTCGTACGTTGCCACAACCACGTCTTTGTTCATGAGCTGATACAGCACATGCGCTCCTTGCCGCGTTCGCTTTACATGCGTCATTATACCCATCGAAGCGCGCCGCTTCCCGTCGGGCACGCCGGCCCATACGACTGCCCCGCTTACCGCCAGGCCCGAACCGGGGCGTCGGCGCGGACTGCCCCACTTTCTGCCAGACCCAAAGTGGGGTAGTTTCGCGAAACTACCCCACGTTGGGTCTGGCAGAAAGTGGGGCCGTCCGCGCCGACGCCCCGGTTCGGGCCTGGCGGTAAGCGG
>JAFUBE010000010.1 GCA_017460365.1 Eggerthellaceae bacterium | reverse complement strand
GTTGCCGCAAGAGAATGGCCTCGCGACGAACTCGATTCTTATGACTCGCCGGCACCTTCGGGGCCTTCGACGGCGTTCTCCAGGGTTTCCGACAGACTCTTGGAAAAAGGCTATTCTGTAATGGGGCGCCAACTTGGCGGCAAATGGCCCGCTCAATTGGATGCTAAAAGAATTATTGGTGCACTGGCTACTTCACTTGTCGCGTATCAGCATAATTTGCCTTACCTCACCGAGGGGGTAAACAGCAAATGGTTCGGAATTGACGAAAGCACCCAAACGCCGTTTATTTGGGCTGATTGTTTTGAAAAAGCCCTGGGGGCATGCTTTCCACCTGAGGAGGACGAACGCACGATTGGCGTGAGCGTTGACTATGATTTCTGGAAGTCATTCGCTGTTGCCAGCGGCATCATATCGTTTGTTCCCGGTGTAACGCGAGATTGCTTCGCTTTCGGGTCAAGGGATTTCATGCTCTATTTCAGCGCGACGGAACTGTCACGCGCAATGAATGACGACTTGCAGTCAGTTCTTCGCTTCATTGGGTGCCTTCTAGATTCGGGTATTCGAGCTGACGGCGATGCGAGACGTCTCATAGTCATGCTCATATCCTCGATCGGTGACAGCGATAGGACCGCATTTGAAGGAATAGGTCTAACGTCTAGCATTATCAGCCTCATCGTTGGATGCATAGAGGGGATTGCTATAACTCGGCCGATTGATGGAGCGGATGGACAGCTGGAAACCGCGCGGGGAGCCAACGCCATCATCGATGATATCTTGACGGAGACATTCGGTTCGTCAAGCCTCATTTCTTACTGCCACACAGAGGAAGACGCGCTCGGAGTAAATCCTTTTGAAAGATGCATGCGGTATCTGACCGGGTTGTTTGAATCAGCCAGGAGGGTATGTACCGAATCGGGTCCAACAGAATTATGAATCGGGGTCACATGGCCGATATAGATTTGAAGGCTTTGAAACAAGCCCTCTGCTCATCAACTATTGAGAAATGCCAAGAGCTGCTGATTAACAGGCGGGCGTTCTCAATTGACGACGATAACCTATTCGCCGTTAATCTCAGGGATATATTCGTTGCGCCATTCTTTGTCCAGCCGAGAACGCAAAACGACCCAGACTTTGGAGCAGTTATAAAGAAAAGCGAGATTGCGAGACAAATCGACGCGTTAGGACGTCTTGATAGGATACTGCTTGAAGGTGAGGCGGGCTACGGAAAAACCACTCTCTTGAACCGCCTAGCACTGATGTTTGCAGAGTCTTGCGATTCGAATGGTTTAACAGGTGAAGACGAGAACTTTGCGAGAAAGCTACGGGAAAACAGCTGTGGACTTGTAGATGTAGGGCGCTATGCTGGCAAATGCCCTATTCTGATTCGGTGTCGAGATCTAACCGTGGGTGAATGCGATCCCGCTTCTTTGTCTGACAGCATACTCGATTTCATTTCAATTCAGGTAAACCGCGAACAACAAGATCGTGGGAAGCTCATTGAGCGGCATGACCTTGACGTTGCCCTAAAAAAGCACTGCTCAGAGTTCGTGGTCCTGATCGACGGACTAGACGAGCTGAACGTCGCAGCTGAAGTGTTCCTCGATGCAGCGAATAGAGTTCTTCCCATCATGGGGACAGGGCAGCAAAGCTCAATGTGCATAGCCTCAAGTAGAAGCTCTGCTGTAACATATCCAGAAGGCAGACTACCTGATGAAATCAGCGCTTTCCACGTAATTACGCTAATGCGGTTCGACGAGATTGAAGCGGATACTCGATTCGAATACATGCTAGAGATTGCTCACGCATGGTTCACTGCCACGGGTACGGCTAATGCAATCGATTCTGCGACTAGGGCTGAAGCATTCGTAGCAACAGTGCGTTCTGGCTGGCGGCTGAGCTTTAGGGAGCTGATAAGAACTCCGTTTGACCAGGCTTTGTTCATGGTGCTCTTCGCGGACACCGAAGGATTGCCGTTGAACAGGCAAGAGGCATGCATGCGATATATGGGCGCCCGCCTGCGCTGGAGGAAAGGCTCTTCGCCAGACCATCTTTTACTCAAGCTGTCTTACTGTGCGCTGAAACTAGCCCTGAACAACACAATCGTTGCAACAAAAGAGAACTTCATAAGCATGCTCGAGGAATCTTACTCTGCGCTCAACACCAGAATTCAGGGTGCCGTGAAGAGTGGCTAACGAAATGCTCATGAAGCCGCAAAAGCCGATTTGGACGAGCTGGTTAACACTCACGGTCTGCTTGCCATTTCAAGACCAAGGGCAGGGCTGGAGATTGTCCACTTCGAGCACAGGATGATTCTGGATTATCTGCTTGCAAATTCCGTAGTCGCAAAGCTCGATGCAAGGATAGCGCGTCCGGCCGACTTCTTCAGGCAGCTGTACCTTAACGAAGAGGGGCATGACGCAAGAAACTTGGATTGGAGACCTGCATTTTCCTTTATAGCCGTCGATAGAAGGATGCAAGCAAATGATTTTCTGGGGCTCATGGAGGCATTCCGCGATTTCGCCAAACGAAACTCTTCGCAAGTTGACAGCATCAGCGATGTGCTGTTGGAGCTTCTTGTTGATGGGCGCCTAAATCCCCTAGATTCCAGTTTGACGTCTGACATCGTGGAGGTGCTGTTTGGCTCAAACCTAAGGTCAAATCAAATTGATGTTCTCTATACGCTGTGGAAATCAGGCGATAGTGAGCTTGTGCGGTTCCTTCTCTCTAGATATAAGAATGCATGCTTCAATGGCTCATACCTATACTGCCTGCAGGCGGGTTTGTTCTCGATGTTTGACGTACTAGACGACTCAGAAGAACCGCCAAGCCTTGCGGTTTCACAGAGGCGGGCAATCAATTTACTGCGAGAAGATGGCATGCGGGGCCTTCAAATGCTTGACGTCGCAGCGTGGTTCCATAAAGAGAGCATTCCGCTTCCGCAGGAAAACAAGATGGCTAGAAATGTATTTATAAACCTAATGGACGACGCCGAAGGCAAAGTGCATTCGTTTGCCTACCGCGCGTTTCTCGAGGCTCTTCTGCCGTCGTCCAATCCATTCAACGGGGGTCAAGTTGGCAAAACCACTGAGGCGATGAGATTGTTCGGCAGTTTGGCCTATTACTCATGGATAGATGGATTACCGACCGAATTCGAAAGAAAACTGCCGGGGTTAGCAAACTGTGGTTTAGATATCATTGAAGGAACCCTAAACCAAGTCATTACGGAAAACAAAGAAGTGCCTTCCGTACGCTATGCAATCAAGTATCTTGCATATTTGGCCCTCTTTGAACAGGAAGCCCAATCCGGAAGCAACGTGTTAGATGCGCTTCATGAAAATGAGGACTTGCGAGAATGTCTAAGATTTGAAACAGCAAGACTCATCCAAGAAGCCAGCGCGAACCGAATAGAGTCTGACGACGATTATCCTCAGGCAGTAGTTTTCATCATTAACGCTATTGGGGCAAGCGATACGCCTGGTTTTGCAGAACTTGAGGCGTATATGTTTGACCAGGTTAGCGGTGATAATGAAACACCGTTAGCGAGGAATGTTCGTCGAAGTCTGGTCAGGGACAATAGATATGCGCATTCGGAGCGAAAAGATCAGGTAAGGGCTAGGCAATTCGTACCGGGCGAAACCTTCTGGTGCTCAACGACCGCGGAGAGGGGCGACGGAAAGAAGCTGGCAAGATATAGAGTCCTATGTGCATTTCGAGACGCCAAGGAAATATCCGGTGCGACAAGATACGCGCATGGCATCGTGTTCGAGGCTGACAACGGCTTGTTGCGCAGATCGCCAAAAACAAACATACCCCTTGCCTCCATCCTGCTCGAGTCAGGCTTGGAAGGCAATGTGTACTTGGCCCTATACCATCCGGCAATACTAGGCCAGCATGAAGCTAACAAGAAAGACCCGCTTGATGATGTGTTTATTAAAAACCTGGAATATAGTGAGACCGAAGTAGACTATTTCCTTTCGGTGGCGCTAAACCGACCAAACCTACCCATTATAAGAACTCGAGAGCGAAACTTTGCCAACCAGGATGTGTTAGAAGAACTGAAATTCAAAGCTATTGACGCAGATGGGAACGTGATTGAATGTGAAACGCTTTTCATGTTTGAGTCGCCCGAGACCGGTCGGAATTATATTGTATACACGGACAATTCGGTTGATAAAGAAGGCAATACGAGGGTTTATGCATCCATATACAATCCCGAGGATTTGAAGATGGCAGGAAGCGAGGATCTGGCATCCCTTGAACTAATCCCGATAGAAACTGATAAAGAGTGGGAAATAATAGGCACAATTCTCGAAGAGATGCAGGCACAGGTCGAAGATGCAGAAGTCACATCCACGAGCGAATCTGTGTCCGAAGAAGACGGGAACGTGAAGGGTGCGGGGCAACGCCAAGTAATGGAAGTATACGATACGCCCGAGGCATTGTTTGTAGCGGGGAAATATGTCGGGGCGATTCGGAGATGCCTGCGTTCTGTTGACGCGCATCCTAATTCGCTTAGCGACAAATCTAACCTAGCTTTTCTCATTAGGTACTGCAAGATTGACTTAAGAGAACTTCC
>JAFUBE010000107.1 GCA_017460365.1 Eggerthellaceae bacterium | reverse complement strand
CCCCACTTACTGCCAGACCCGAAGCGGGATAATTCTTATGACTTTCATATTCTTGATAATCACCCCGCTTCGGGTCTGGCAGTAAGTGGGGTAGAAGCGCCGCTGCGGGCCTGGCGGGAGGCGGGATAGTTTCGGGCGCTACTTCTTGTGGCCGACGCGGGATTCGGTGCCGGCGCGCAGGCGGGCGATGTTGCCGCGATGCGCCCAAACGACCGTGAGCGCGCCGATCGTAATGGCAGCCCAAGCAAGCCAGCTGCCCCAGTAGAAGTGCAGGGCGAGGAAGGGGCACGCCACCGCAGCCGCGATCGAGCCAACGGAGACATACCGCGTCGCGACCACGAGCACGCCGAAAATCGCAAGCTCGATCACGGCGCCGACAGGCCCGAACACCACGAACAAGCAACCGATGGCAACGGCGATTCCCTTGCCGCCCTTGAACTTCAGCCACGGGCTGAAAATGTGGCCCCACACGCAGCCTGAGAACGAAACGCCGAGAAGAACCTGCACGAGCGCGGGGCTCACCTGCGAGAACGCAAGCGCGATGAAGCCCGACGCCAGCCCCTTGCCGAAGTCGAGCAAAAACACGGCATAGCCGCCGACCTTCCCCATCGCGCGGATCGAATTGGTCGTGCCGATGTTTCCCGAACCGTGTTCGCGCACGTCGGTGTGGAAGAACACCCGCGAGATGATGACCCCCCACGGAATGGACCCCAAAAAGAAGCAGACGAGGAAAAGTCCGCCGATAAGCAGCGCGTCTTGCATGCGACTAGTCCTTCTTCTTGAACTTCAACCTGATGGGCGTGCCCTCGAGGTCGAAGCGCTTGCGGATATCGTTTTCGAGGTAGCGCTCGTAGTTGTCGTCGACGATGTCGGGCCGGTTCGCGAACAGCGTGAAGACCGGCGGGCAGGTGCCGGTTTGCGTGACGTACTTCATGCGCAGGTGCGCCTTTCCCTTGCTGATCGTGTGGCCGGCCTCGCGAATGTCGGCGAGCCAGGCGTTCAGCTCGTTGGTGGAAATCGTCTTCGTAAAGTTGGCGTACGCATGGTCGATCGCATCCCAAATGCGGTGAACGTTCTTGCCCGTAAGCGCCGAAATCGCCACCACGGGCGCATATCCCACGTACATCATGCGATCGGCAATGCGCTCGCGGACATCGGCTTTCGCCTCGGGACCTTCCACGATGTCCCACTTGTTCAGCGCGATGACCATAGCGCAGCCGCGGTCGTGCGCGAAGCGGGCCACGCGCTGGTCCTGGTCGGTGAGCCCGAGCGTGCCGTCGATCACGAGAACGGCGACGTCGGCACGGTCGATCGCGCGCATAGCGCGCACGAAGCCGTAGTATTCCACGTCTTCGTCGATCTGGCTCTTGCGGCGCAGGCCCGCCGTGTCGACGATCGTGTAGCGCTGGCCGTTGTGTTCGACCGCCGTGTCGATCGCGTCGCGCGTGGTGCCGGCGACATCGGACACGATGGAGCGCTCGTTTGCGGTCATCTTGTTGGTGAGCGACGACTTGCCCGCATTCGGGCGGCCGATGATCGCCACGTTGATGCCGGTGTCTTCGGCAGCAGAGGCACGTTCGATGGCGCCGGTCTCATGAAGCTGCGCGACCACTTCGTCGAGCAGGTCGCCCGTGCCGTGCCCGTGCGTTGCCGAAATCGGGTACACCTCGCCAAGACCTAGGCTGTAGAACTCGTACATGTCGTCGTAGCGCCCGGGGGTATCGAGCTTGTTCGCGGCAACGAGCACCGGCTTGTTCGACTTGCGCAAGATACGCGCGACTTCCTCGTCGTCGGCGTTGATGCCCGCGCGCGCGTCGACGATCAAGATGATGACGTCGGCTTCGTTGGTGGCCGTGAACGCCTGGCTGCGGATTGACGCCTGGAAGTCGTCATCGGAGCCCATTTCGATGCCGCCGGTGTCGACGAGCGTGAAGGCGACACCGTTCCAGTCGGCCTCGTGGTACGAGCGGTCGCGCGTGACACCGCGCATTTCGTGCACGATGGCGTCTTCTGCTCCGATGATGCGGTTGACGAGCGTTGATTTGCCGACGTTCGGGCGGCCGACGACGGCAACGAGGGGCAAAGCCATGGTGGTTCCTATCTAGTATCGTTTCAGAATCTCGGTTATCTCGGGAAAATACCTTTCAGGAGAACAGGATACCATGTGAATCGGCACGCCCGATTCCTTCTCCAAATCTGCGAGCGTGCGATCGTCGAGCGTGAGGCCGTCGTCGTTGAAGATCACGTCGGGGATCACGTAGATCGACCGTGCCGGCGCCGTGGCCGACGATTCCGCGCGCGCTGCGTCCTCGCGCACGGCCCGCGCGATGTCTTGCGCCGTGAGCAGGCCCGTCACGTCCACGTTGCCGCCGAAAAAGTCGTTCCGCACGAACAGGGGCGCCAGCCAGTCGGCGACGCCGTGGCGCCTTGTCAGCTCGCCGAAAAACTCGCGCTGCGCCAAACCGACGATCGCGTTCACGCGTGTACGTTTCGCGCGGGCGAGCTCGCTACACGCCGCGATAGCGCCTTGCGCGGCGGCACGTTCCCAATCGTCGACGGCCGACCGAATCATGCCGACGCCATCCTCGAACAGCGAGAAGTCGCCGTAGTGCGCGGTATCGGGCAGGTGGTCGAGAACGCGCGCGCCGTATGCGTTGCAGTAGAACTCGTCGGCGGCGAACACCCATGCACTCCCCCGTTCGGCCATCGCGCGGCGCTGGTACGGCCCCACGATGCCGAGCAGGGCTTTCGCGCGTTCGGGGTCGTTGAAGCTGCGATCGAAACGCGTCTGGTGGCGCGTGAAGCCAAGCGGCACGATGCCGATGCTCAGGATGCCCGGGCGCGCGTAGGCCCACGCGAGCGTTTCTTCGAGAATGGCGCCGTCGTTTTCGCCGGGGACGAGCACGATCTGCGCATGGAACTCGATGCCGGCAGCGAGCAGGCGCTCGAGTGCGTCGATGCCATGCTGGGCGTGACGGCCTATGAGGCGCCGGCGCACATCGGCATTGCTCGCCTGCAGCGACACGCGCAAGGGCGAGATGCGCTGCTCGACGACGCGCGCTTCGTCTTCGCGCGAGAGGTTCGTGAGCGTGACGAACGTGCCGATCAGGAAGCTGAGGCGGAAATCGTCGTCGCGCAGGTACAGCGAACGCCGCATTCCACGCGGAAGCTGGTGCATGAAACAGAACGTGCAGTTGTTGCAGCACTGCTTCACGCCGTCGAACACGAGCCCGTCGAATTCGAAGCCCCAATCCTCGCCCGGCTCGCGCCAGAGCGCAACCATGCCCTCGTCGCCGTCGAGGTCGACGTAACCCACCTCGATTTCGTCGGCGCCGGACAGCCAGCGCCAGTCGATCACGTCGCGCAACGGCTCGCCGTCGACCGAGGTGAGATAGCACCCCGCCTCGAAGCCTGCGTCGTCGGCGGGCGACTCGGGTTCGACCGCCGCGATGAGCGCCCGCGCAGGCCGCCCGCGCTCGGAGTCTTTCGGAGGGTACTGTGCCATGGCGGTAATTCTACCTTAGGTCGTCGCTAACCGCGCTTTGCGAGGGCCGATTCCGTCCCGAATGCACGTGCCCCGCCGCGCCCGACTACCCCACTTACTGCCAGACCCAAAGTGGG
>JAFUBE010000962.1 GCA_017460365.1 Eggerthellaceae bacterium | reverse complement strand
GGAATCGAAAAATGTGACGCCGCCTTGCGGCTGCAAAGGAACCCGCCTCTTGCGCGGCGGCGGCAAGCGCAAGAGCGTGCCATACGAGGCGTCGTGCCGGCAGCGCTTCCGTTCGCCGGCCGTCGCGTTGGTTGCCGACGAGTCTTCTGTCGGGATTTTGGCGACCCTCCGTAGGGCAAGCTCTCGAGCTTGCCGCCGCGCCGCCAGGCGCGGAATCTTGGGTAGCCGCCGCAAGGCGGCGTCACACTTTTGATTTCCAGCCGCACTGCAGCTCTGAATGCGCTCTGCTGCCGTAAACCCTCGATGCTCTTGAGCTTTCCACCGCTGCGAAGCGGTGTCACGCTCGGAACTGGTAGGCTACGCGGGGGGAGCCGTCGTGGCAGTAAATGGTGCCGCAGTGCGCGAAACCGCATTTCTCGAGCACGTGGCGCATGATCGTATTGTCGGCATGCGTGTCGATGCGGATGTTGCCGATCACAGCCGTGCAGTACGCAAGCGCAGCGGGAACGACTCCGCGCAGCTCGCCGTCGCTTCCGATGCGGTGAATCACGCCGTACGGCTCGTCGTCGAGCCATGCGCCGTCTTCGATGCGCGCATAGGTCGGGTCCTCTTCGACCGCGAACATGAATACGGCATGAGGGACGCCGTCGTCGCCTTCCACCACGTAGCTCTCGCGCCGCGCGATGTCGCCTTCAACCATCTCGCGGGCGGGGTAGCCGTTTATCCATTGCGAGCGGTTGCCGCTTGCACGCATGGTTTCGCGCGCTTTGTCGTAGATCCGCATGATGTCGTCAAGGTCGGCCGTTTCCGCTACCCGTATGATCATGTTCGCATCTCCCCACATGAAAAACCGGCGGGAAAGGAGCGCTTCCTTTCCCGCCGGCGATTAAATGCCTTTAGCGCATGGCGCCTTGCTGGCCGCCTTGCCCGCCTTGGCCGCCCATGCCGCCTTGCGCCTGGCCGCCCATGTCGCCGCCTCCCATCATGGAGTTGGTGATCGAGGTGACCTGCTCGCCGTTCACGGTGACCGTGCCCCCGTTCAACTCGCCGCTGCCGTCGAAGTCGAACGCGAACTGCGCCGTGATGTCGACCGTGCCGCCGTTGATGATCAGGTTGCCGTTCGAGTCGAGCGCGTCGGTGTCGCCTTGGCCCATGTTCACGCTCACCGCGCCGCCGTTGATCTCGAGCGTCACGCTGTACGCCGTCGACTTCGAGGTCGCGTTGATTCCATCGTCGCTCGCCGTGACACTAACCGTGCCGCCGTTTATCTGCACGTATGTGCCCTCGATGCCTTCTGCGGCGTTAATCGTAACCTTGCCGTCGTCGATCTGCACGACCGACATGCCCTCGATGCCGTCGCCGCCCGCCTTGATGCCGATCGTGCCGCCGGCGATGTAGACGTAGCCCTTGGAGGTGTCGTCGGAGTTCTCGGCGTGGATGCCGTCACCCGTCGCCGTGATGTCGAACGTGCCATCCGCGATCGCGACCGAATTCTTGCCCTGGATGCCGTGACCGGTTGCCGTGATGACGTACGTGCCGCCCGTCACCTTCACGTCGTCTTTGCCCACGATGCCGTTGGCGGTCGAGCTGATGGTGAGCGTTCCCTCGCCGTTCAGCACGATGTCGTCTTTTGCGAAGATGACGCCGTCGATGTTGTCGTCGGCCGTCGTGGCGAAGGTGCCGGTGACCGATAGGCTGTTCGACGAGCCTGCGGCGGTCGTCACGAACACCTTGTCGGCAGACGTCACGTAGATCGCCGGCGCCGTGCTGTTCGTGATCGTTACGCCGTCGAGCACGATCTGGACTTTCGCCGAGCTGTCGGCGCTCACCGTGATGGTCGTGTCGGTCGCCGTGCCGCTGACGACGTACACGCCTTCTTCGGTGATGGTCGTGTCCTGGCCGCTTGTAAGCGTGATCTGCTTCGCGCTCGAGGTGTCGGCTGCCTGCTCGAGGTCGCGGTCGGTGAACATGCTGCTCGTGTCGAGCACGCTCGACGCGCTCGCTTTCGCAGTCGTGCTGCTTGAAGAGGAGGTCGTGACGGTCGAACTTGCGCTTGAACTTGCGCTCGCGCTCGATGAGCTCGTCGAAGAAGCGGACCCAGCGCACCCGGTAAACGCCCCCGCCGCCAGCGCGGCGCTCATCATGATTGCCAATGCCATGCGTTTCATAATCGTCTCCTTCCGTATCGGTACGACTATATGGTCAATGTATTCTAATGGCAAGCGCTGAAAACGACCTGAAAGGTGCCCGTCTCCCCTCCGGTCCCGGCCCGGGGCCGGAGGTCGCGAGGGAGGGGCGTGATTCGTCCATTTTGCCGTGCCAAAATGTTCCGCCGACGGTGAAAACTGCAAGGCGTGATGGTATGCTTTTCAACATGATGAAAACAAGCGAAAACCCCATTGCCCTTTCCGATGGTGACCTGTATCTATTCGGGAAGGGAGACGCCCGCAAGGCCTATCTAACCTTTGGGTGTCACAAGGTCGAAGGCGACACGTTCCGCTTCGTCGTGTGGGCTCCGGGCGCGCGTTCGGTGAGCCTCGTCGGCGACTTCAACGGCTGGAACGAGAATGCCACCCCCATGCAGGAGGTGCGCCACGGCATCTACGCGTGCGTGGTGTCAGGCCTTGAGAACGGCTCCACCTACAAGTACCGCATCCTCGGCGCCGACGGGAAGGTGCACCTGAAAGCCGACCCGTACGCGTTCCATGCGGAAAACGGGCTTTCCACGGCCTCGAAGGTGTGGGACCTCGAAGGTTACGCGTGGCGCGACGCCAAGTGGCTCGACCGCCGCGCGAAGACCGACCCGCTGCACTCGCCGATGTCGATCTACGAGCTGCACCTCGGCTCGTGGCGCATTCCCGAGGGCTGCGAGTTCCCCAACTACCGCGAGGTGGGCGACCAGCTCGTCGAGTACTGCAAGGAGATGGGCTACACGCACGTCGAGCTTCTGCCCGTAACCGAGTACCCGTTCCCCGCGTCGTGGGGCTACCAGGTCACCGGCTACTTCTCGCCGACGTCGCGCTACGGCACGCCGCAAGACTTCATGTACATGGTCGACACGCTGCACGCGGCGGGCATCGGCGTCATCCTCGACTGGGTGCCGGCGCACTTCCCCAGAGACGAATTCGCGCTCGCGCGCTTCGACGGCACGCCGCTGTACGAATACGCCGACCCGCGCAAGGGCGAGCACGCCGAATGGGGCACGCTCGTGTTCGACTTCACGAAGCCCGAGGTGTTGAGCTTCCTCATCTCGTCGGCATGCTTCTTCTTCGACGTGTACCACATCGACGGCATCCGCGTCGACGCCGTGTCCTCCATGCTCTACCTCGACTACGGCCGCACCGACTGGGTGCCCAACGACGAAGGCGGCAACATCAACAAGGAAGCGGTCGAATTCCTGAAGAAGATGAACGAGGCGGTGCTCTCCACGTTCCCCGGCGCCATCACCATCGCCGAGGAATCCACCGCATTCCCGCTCGTCACCTGTCCGCCGTACGACGGCGGCCTGGGCTTCACGTTCAAGTGGGACATGGGCTTCATGCACGATATGCTCGAGTACGCCGCGCTCGACCCGCTCTGGCGCAACGGCAGCCACGACAAGCTCACGTTCGGCATGATGTATGCTTTCTCCGAGAACTACGTGCTCGCGTTCAGCCACGACGAGGTCGTGCACGGCAAGTGCTCCATGCTCAACAAGATGTCGGGCGAATACGAGCAGAAGTTCGCGAACCTGCGCGCGCTCATGGGCTACCAGTTCGCGCGCCCGGGTAAGAAGCTCACGTTCATGGGCTCCGAGTTCGGCCAGGTCATCGAATGGGATTTCAAAAAGCAGCTCGACTGGTTCCTCCTGGAATACCCGATTCACGACGGCATGCGCGCGTATTCTGCTGCGCTCAACAAGTACTACACCAAACACGAAGCGCTCTGGAAGGTCGACGACGGCTGGGCGGGCTTCGGCTGGGCCAACGTCGACGACCGCGACGAGAACGCCATCGCCTTCATCCGCTATGCCAACGACGGCGATAGCGCGGTGCTTGCCTGCTTCAACTTCTCGCCGGTGTTGCTCGACGGCTTCAGGGTGGGCTTGCCGTGCGCCGGGCAGCTGCGCCTTGTGTTCAACAGCGACGAGCCGCGGTTCGGCGGCGCGGGCGTGAAGGTGAAGAAAACCGCCAAAGCCCAGGCCAAGCCGTTCGAGGGGCAGCCGAACAGCGCGAGCGTCGTGCTCCCGCCGCTGTCGGCGATCTACTACGAATTCAAGAAGGAAACGCGGAAAAAGACATCACGCTGATGGAGAAACCCCCGTAGGGGCGCCACTCGTGGCGCCCGCGGCGCGATAGCGCCGAATTGGGAAAAATGACAGTTGTGCGCCTAACGGCGCATCGGGCGCCATGAGCGGCGCTTCTGCAAAAGGCATCGGGCGCTCAAGAAGCGCTCCTGCAAAGCAAAGGAGGGGCACATGAGGGAACGTAAGAAGTGCGTGGCCATGATTCTCGCAGGCGGGCAGGGCAGCCGCCTGGGCGTGCTCACGCGGTGGCGCGCGAAGCCGGCGGTGCCGTACGGCGGCAAGTATCGCATCATCGACGTCCCGCTGTCGAACTGCACGAATTCCGGCATCGACGTGGTCGGCGTGCTCACGCAGTACGAGCCGTTCGTGCTGAACAGCTACATCGGCAACGGCGCTCCGTGGGATCTGAACACCAACAACGGCGGCGCCTACACGCTCAGCCCTCATACGCGCGTCGGCGACAAGGGCCACTGGTATCTGGGCACGGCCGACGCCATCTACCAGAACATCCGCTTCATAGACCGCTTCAGCCCCGACTCCGTCGTGGTGCTATCCGGCGCCCACAGCTACAAGATGGACTACGACGCCAGGGTG
>JAFUBE010000961.1 GCA_017460365.1 Eggerthellaceae bacterium | reverse complement strand
GCGCGTGCTCTTCTTCCCCGAACGCAGCGACCTTCCCTTCCAGCAGAAGCCGTCCGACCCGCGCCAAGTGGCGCGCCGCTTGCAGGTGGCGCACGCGCTCAACGCGGGAGAAGAGGTCGTGGTCGTGGCGTCGGCCCGCGCGCTTCTGCGCACGATGCCGCCCGTTTCCGCCGGCTTGCACAAGCCCCTCGCGTTCACGTGCGGTCGCGAGCTCATGCAGATGGAAAGTGCCGAGCAGCTGAACCTCGCCGAGTTCGGCGACGTGGCGCGCCTGCTCGAGGAACGCGGCTACGAGACCACCGGCGAGCTCGAAGGCCCGGGCACCTTCGCCGTGAAAGGCGGCGTGATCGACGTCTTTCCCGGCAACATGGCCTTTCCCGTGCGGCTCGATTTCTTCGGCGACGAGCTCGACGAGATTCGCCGTATCGTGCGCTCGACCGGCCAGACCATTTCCGCCCTCGATAGGGTGGAGATCTACCCAGTCCGGGAATTCCTGAGCACGCCGGTCATGGTTGCGCGCGCTGCTAAAAAGCTGAAGCGACCCGCGCGCACGAACCCGGCGCTTCGCGAGCTCCTCGAGCAGCTCGAAGGCGGTCTGCACTTCGACGGCGCCGAGGCGCTGCTGCCCTACCTTTACGATTCGGTCGCCACGCTCGGCGACTACGCGAGCGCCAGCACGCTCACGAGCCTGGTCGAGCCGAAATCGCTGTTCGACGACGCGATGCACGCCGCCGAAGAGATGGACGCAGCGGCGCACGGCACCAACATCGCGCTCGAAGGGCTCTTCTCGGCGCCGGCGGCGATGAACTTCGGCGCCGGCCAGCGCGCGACTTATCTCTCGCTCATGCGCGTGGGCGGCTCCATCGACGACGAGCTGCCCGTGAAGCGCGTGGAGGTGGCAGGTCATCCCGACAAGCTGTTCGGCCGCCTACGCCAGCTGGTCGAGCAAGACTTCACGGTCGTCTTCTCCGCGCCGAGCTACCGCGCTCGCCAAGACATGAAGCTCGCGTTCGTCGAGCAGGGCCTTCCCATTACCGAGCGTCTCGACGATGAGCTATCTGAGCTATCTGGGGTAAGGCCCCAGGCGGTTCATCCTGGTAACGCGCTTTCACGCGAAGCGGGGTTGCGCGTGTCGGATGAAGCCGTATCCGAAGACATTCGCAAGCGCCGGCTCAAGCGCGGGGTCGTGAACGTGGTCGACGTGGAAATCCCGCTCGGCATGATCATACCCAAGGCGCGGCTTGCCATGATCAGCGTGTCCGACACGCAAGGCGCATCCGCCCAGCGCCGTCCGACGCGCCATGTCGACATCACCGAGATCACGTTCCCGTATCAGCCTGGCGACTACGTCGTGCACGCCGCGCATGGAATCGGGCATTTCGTGGGGCTCGTGCAACAGGAAGTCGACGGCACGACGCGCGATTACCTGCTGCTCGAATATGCGGAAGGCGACAAGCTGTACGTGCCGGTCGAACAACTCGACCGCGTCACGCGCTACGTCGGCCCCGAGGGCAACGAGCCTCGGCTCACGCGCTTGAACACCGCCGACTGGTCGCGCGCCATGACGCGCGCCCGCAAAGCCACGAAAAAGCTCGCGTTCGATTTGGTCGACGTGTATGCCCGGCGCGCCGCCGTGCAGGGTTTTCGCTTCTCGCAGGACACGCCCTGGCAGCGCGAGATGGAAGAGGCGTTCCCATATCAGGAGACGCCCGACCAGCTCGCCGCGATCGCCGACGTGAAGGCCGACATGCAATCGGGCCGCCCGATGGATAGGCTCATCTGCGGCGATGTGGGCTTCGGCAAGACCGAAGTGGCTCTGCGTGCCGCATTCAAGGCCACTCAGGACGACAAACAGGTCATGGTGCTCTGCCCGACCACTATTCTGGCGCAGCAGCACTACACGAACTTCCGCGAACGCTTCGAGCCCTACGGCGTGCACGTGGAAGTGCTCTCGCGCTTTCGCACGCCGGCTCAGCAGAAAGCCGCGCTCGAGGGTTTCGCGGATGGCAGCGTGGCTGTGCTCGTGGGCACGCACCGCCTGCTCTCGCGCGACGTGAACCCGCACGATTTGGGGCTTGTCATCATCGACGAGGAACAGCGCTTCGGCGTGGGGCACAAGGAGCAGATGAAGAACCTGCGCGAGTACATCGACGTGCTCACGCTTTCGGCGACGCCCATCCCGCGCACGATGCAGATGTCGCTTTCGGGCGTGCGCGACATGTCGCTTATCATGACGCCGCCCGACGAACGCCGTCCAGTGGAAGTGCACGTGGGGGAGTGGGACCCCGACGTCGTGAGCGGGGCCATCCGCCGCGAGCTCGCACGGGGCGGGCAGGTGTACTACGTGAGCAACCGCGTGCGTTCGATCGACGATGCGGTGGCACGCGTCGCCGACGCGGCGGGCGAGGCGCGCATCGGGGTCGCGCACGGGCAGATGAACAAAGACGAGCTCGAGCGCGTGATGGAAGAGTTCTCGGCAGGCGAGCTCGACGTGCTCGTGGCGACCACCATCATCGAGAGCGGAATCGACAACCCGCATACGAACACGCTCATCATCGAGGATTCCCAGCGTCTCGGTCTCGCGCAGATGTACCAGCTGAAGGGCCGCGTGGGGCGATCGGCCACGCAAGCGTACGCCTACTTCATGTTCCCCGACAACATCCCGCTGACCGAAGAAGCCGTTGCGCGCCTGACCGCCTTGAACGAGCATCAGGACCTCGGCAGCGGCATGCGCATCGCGCTTCGCGACCTCGAGATTCGCGGGGCTGGCAGCATGCTCGGCGCCGAGCAGCATGGCAACATGAGCGCGGTGGGCTTCGATCTGTTCGCGCAGATGCTCGCAACGGCGGTGAACGCCACGCGCGAGGGCAACCTGAAGGCGGCGGACATGCTGCCGCCAGCGCTTTCCGACATTACGGTGAACGTGCCGGGGGCGACCTACCTTTCCGAAGACTACGTGCCGGGTGCCGACGAGCGTGTTATGTGGTATCGCAGGATCGCGAGCGCGTCCACCATGCCGCTCGTCGAGCAGATTTACGACGAGCTAACCGAAAAGCGCCCGGACATGCCGCCCGAGGCGGAAAACCTTTTCGCGAAGGCGCGCATCAAGGCGTGGGCGTTCGAGCATCACGTGAACCTGATCTCGGTCGTGGCCGGCAAGCTCGTGGTCGAACCGGTCGACATCCCCGCCGAAATGCAGCGTCCCTTGCGCCGTGCGCATGCCACCTGGGCATCTGAAAAACGCAAACTGCGCTTGCCGTTGAAGTATTTCGCCGCCGAAGACGACGGTGAGCTCCTCGAGACGATCTACGAGTTCTTGCGATCGCTCGCCGAGTGAACCGCCCCGCTTACCGCCAGACCCAAAGCGGTGCAATTCCGCGGGCTACCCCACTTACTGCCAG
>JAFUBE010000960.1 GCA_017460365.1 Eggerthellaceae bacterium | reverse complement strand
AGCGGGTTGCTCGGGTCCCAATCGTGCGCGGTGCCGAACGAGAGCTGGGGCTTGTCCACGGCTTCCCAGCACTTCTGCAGGTTGCCGCGCTCGTCGATGCCGACGCTCCAAATCGCATGTGCGCCGCAGTAATGGCCGCGACCCCTGGCAAAGCGGCCGGCCTCCTGGCGCACGCTGACTTCGGATTCGTCATTGGCGCAGAGCAGGCCAACTTGTTCGCCGCGCTCGTCAGCGACCTCGCTTCCAGAAACCGGTGCCGGGTAATAGGCTAGGTCGTTGCCTGACTCCTCGGCCAGCTTGTTTACGAAGTCCTGAAGCTCGTCCATTTCGTGTCGGTTGCCATCGTGCACGTTGTGGCGTACTTGCACCGAGAACGGAAGCTTGGCGTCGCGCAGGTTGCCGATGATGCGATCGAACGTGGGACCGCCGCCCGCAAGGTGGCGCGTGGCGTCATGTGTGGCGCCAAGCCCGTCTATGGTGATCTGGGCGGACGTCACTTTGCAGCGGCCGAGCATATCGGCAACGTCTTGCGAGAGCAGATAGCCGTTCGTGATGATTCCCGCATGGTACTCGCCGCCGCGCTCCTCGACAAGCGCCTGCAAGCGTTCGGAGAGCGCCTCGATGACATCGCAGGCCAAAAGCGGCTCGCCGCCGAACCAGGTGACGCTGATGTCCTTTGCGTGGGCGGCGTCCATCATGCGTTCAGCCAGCGCCGCGACGTCGTCTTGAACTTCGGCGCTCATCTTGCGTGCGAAGTGGTCTTCGAAGCAGTATGGGCAGTCGAAGTTGCAACCCATGGTGGGACAGATGGTAAGGCTCACGCTTTTCGTTCCCGCGCAGGCGCCGCGCCCCATCGTCTCGAGTGCCGCTCGCTCGTCGAAGTTGCTGATGATGCCGCGCTGGGCGAACCGTTCGATGACGGGGTGATGCTCGTCGAGCTCTTCGAGCACCGACAGCAGGTACATCTCGATCGGCGTGTATTCGGCGCAGTTGCCGGCATACAGGTTCGCGATGGCGGTCATCTTGGTGTCCGGCACCTTTGCGAACAGGTTATAGCGCGACACATGCCAGCCGGCCTCACCCGCCGTGCGCGATTCTACGTTGTCGTTTTTGATTTCGGTATCCATGCGCGTTCCTTCTCCTGGTTCCCGCTGCCGATAAGCGTTTTATCCGAAAACTCGGATTAGGGATGACGTGGGACCCACGAGATCCCTTTCTCGTTGCACTTAGGTTCCGGAGCGCCCGAGAATTCAGTCCAGTTCGCGCCGCCGCTGATGTTCTCGATCTGCTCGTCGGTTAGTTCGTAGCCTTCTTCCTTAGCTAATGTCACCAGTTCATCGGGTGATTTTGTGTTACGCACGCGTTCCCGTAGCTCGGGCGTCAAATCCTTGAAATCCATGATGCGTCCTTCCTTCGTGGTCGGAGTCGTCATTTCCTCGATATGAAATTATACGCATTACAGCGATATTCCGTCCTGGGGCGGGACACAGACCCGGCCTTTGCCCAGGTGGTGTTTGCCTCAGACTGCCTAAAACATACTCGGGGACTGGCCCCGGCTATGAAATTGCGAAATTAGTGTCCATACTTTCCAAAAGCATTAATCCAGGTTTAGTAAAAGACCAGTTCATTAAAAACATGACTAAAATTCTATAGAAAGTATGGACACTAATCTCGCT
>JAFUBE010000959.1 GCA_017460365.1 Eggerthellaceae bacterium | reverse complement strand
CGTGTCTGACGGGAAGTGTCACACCCGCGTTTGCGTAGGAAGGTTTCCCGGCCAACTGCGCGGCCGGCATTGCTCGGAAGGCGTAATCGGGCAAGTCCGCACCGCGGCGTTCTCCAAAGCAGGGGCCGGCGGCTTCCCGCCTGCGCGGGCGGTTTTGAGCTTCATTCGGCCTTCCGCCCAATCGGCTCGAACACGATAAGGCCGGGCTGATTTAGTGGGAAGTTACTCAGCGATTGACAGCCGCTTATGTGATGTGCTCTATTGAAGCCAGTAAGTTTTCCGATGCATATCGGAAAACGGGAGGGGTGGCCAATTCGGCCACAAACCAGGAGAGAGGATTCAGGAGGGAAGCTCATGAAGATCGTCGTTCTCAACGGAAGTCCCCCGCAAGGAAAACACCGCAGCTATGGTCGAGGCGTTTAGCGAAGGGGCGCAGGCCGCCGGCCACGAGGTCGAGGTTTTGCATGTCGGCAAGATGAAAATCGCCGGGTGCCGCGGGTGCGCGTATTGCCACGGCTAGGGCGAGGGCGCGTGCGTGCAGAAGGACGATATGGACAAGGTAATGCCCGCGTACCTTTCTGCCGACATGGTGGTCTTCGCGTCGCCGATCTACTACTTCGCCGCGACGGCGCAGCTGCATGCGGCCATTCAGAGGATCTACGCCATCGGCAAACCGCCGAAAGCGGCTAAGGCGGCGCTGCTGCTCAGCTCTGCCTCGCCGAACCCCTATGCGGGAGCGATTGCGAGCTATAAGGACATGTGCGCTTACATGGGCCTGGAGGACGCGGGCGTCATCACCGCCGCCGGCGATGAAAACGGCTCCGACGCGAAGCTCGCCGAGATTCGCGCTTTCGCGGAGGCCTTGCGATAACCGAAGGCGGACTGCCTGCTCGAGACGCCTGTAAGATTCGCGTAATTCATCGCTGGCCACGCTACGGCCTGCCGGCGATGAATTACGCATGGTATTCAATGGAGTGGGAGCGCAAGAAGTCGCCCTTTCGAACGCAGCGTCGCATCAGTACCGCTATCGGGAAGGCGACCTCAGGGAGCACCGGTGAACATACCGGGGCCGCTTGCGAGGGTGTTTACAACAAAAGGTTCCGAGGAAGGATAGCATCATGGCATACGACTACGACGTGATATTCATCGGTTCCGGGCATGCGAACTGGCACGGCGCGGTGGCGTTGAAGGCTGCCGGCAAGTCGGTCGCGATCGTCGAGGAGGGGACGGTTGCCGGCACCTGCACCAACTGGGGCTGCAACGCCAAGTACCTGCTCGACACGCCCTTCGACTACATCGACGGGCTCGAGCACTACGCCGGGCGCGGCTTGAAGGCCAACGCGCAGGTCGATTGGCACGAGCTCATGGAGTTCAAGAAGGAGCACATTACGCCCATGTATCTGGGTATGGAGGCGCTGTTCGCCAACATGGGCATCGACCTTCTACGCGGGCACGGCAAGCTTGCAGGTGAGCACGCCGTGGACGTGGACGGCACGACGCACACCGCCGAGTTCATCGTCATCGGCGTGGGCGAGACGCCCAACCGTCGCGACATCCCCGGTAAGGAGCTGCTGCACGACTCGAAGGACTTCTTGAGCATCGACCCGTTCCCCGAGCGCGTCGCCTTCATCGGCGCCGGCATCATATCGCTCGAGTTCGCCTCGATCGCGGCGAAGCTCGGCAAGAAGGCGACCGTCGTCCACCACAACGACCGTGCGCTCAAGGCGTGGCCGAAGCGCTTCGTCGACAAGCTCGTCGCTGAGCTGGGCGCCGACGGCGTGGAATTCGCATTCGGGAAAAACGTCGTGCGCGCCGAGCAGGCGGGCGACGGCGTGCTGCTCAGCTTCGAGGACGGAAGCTCGCTTGAGGTCGACTACGTGGTGGACGCCACGGGTCGCAGCCCCAAGGTCGCCGGCCTCGGGCTGGAAGACTTGGGGATCGAGTTCAGCCGCAAGGGTATCGTCGTGGACGACCATCTGCGCACGAGCGTCGCGAACGTCTTCGCCACGGGCGACTGCATCGACAAGGCCATCCCCAAGCTCACCCCGACGGCCGAGTTCGAGAGCAACTACGTGGCCGGCCAGATCTTAGGGGAGACCGACCCGATATGCTACCCGGCAACGCCCCACCTCGTGTTCACGTTGCCGCGCATCGCGCAGGCGGGCGTGTCGGTGAACGCCGCCGAAGCGGACCCGAGCGCCTACCGCGTCGAGTACGCGCCTTTCGGCACGCAAGTGCCGTTCCTGGCGAAGTTCGACGCCGAGACGGAGTTCGCGTTCGTGTTCGCGCAGGAGTCGGGCGCGCTTGTGGGCGCGGCCCTGTACGGTCCCGACGCCGGCGAGCTGATCAACATCCTGTCGATGATCATCGACTTGAAACTGACGCAGGCCGACATGCGCAAGATGATCTTCACGTTCCCGGGGACCGCATACGGTCTGCTCTCCACGCTCATCCCGATGATGGCGTAGGCGCCGGAAGAAACCGAGCGCTGCATTACGCCAACGTCGTCTATCGTCCGCCCCAGGGGGCGTTTAGCCCGCTCTCGACCGTGGCGTATGACTGCAAGGTGCCGATATCCTCACACAGTGCGGGTAGGCGAAATGCCAGCCGTTGACTCATAGTTGGGAGGAAGAGGAAAACGCTCGAGATCGGAACGAAGGCGCCGGGGTTTTCGCTGGCCGACCAAGACGGGGTCGTGCGCAACCTCGAGGACTACCGGGGGCGGAAAGTGGTGCTCTACTTTTACATGCGCGATATGCGCTCGGGCTGCACGAGCCAGGCGTGCTCGTTCGCGGATTCGTACCCGCAGCTGTGCGAGAAGGGCGCCGTGGTGCTTGGCGAGATGTAGGGCTGCGTCGCCGGCGGGCGGTAGTGGAGCCGCTGCCCGCCGGCGACACAGACGGCGTTTCGGTTCTCTGGCTACCCTTTTGCGATAGTGATCGTAACGTCGCCGCTCCCGAGCAGGTCGGCCAGCTCCTGATCGGATTTGCCGGCGATGTGGCCGAGTTTCGTGTAGGGCCAGGAGTTCGACCCGTAGAAGACGACGAGCTGGTCGCCTGAGTACAGCACGATGTCGCCGGCCTTCGTGGCCGTCTGGACGTCGTTTCGGGGCAGGCTCTGCCCGATGGGGCCAACCTGCTCGAATCCGCCGTAACGGGACATGCCGATAGTCAGGGGGCCGCCCTGGCACAGGTTTCCGAGCGCTGCGACGGTGTCGTTGGCCTCCCATTCCACGTTCACGGGGGTATCGCCGATCGTCATCTGCAGCGTTGCCGCAGCTTCCGCGGTGGTCTGCGCGGGGCTGCCCGACTGGCCGCCCAGCTGGTTGCCCAGATACGCCAGGATGTGCGACATCGCGTCCTCGAAGGGCTGGCCGAAGAACTCGTGCCCGCCGCCCTCGATCACGTGGAACTCGCAGTCGGGGATGATCTTGCTCGCCTCTTCAGACCACGAGATCGGCACGGTTGCGTCCTTGTCGCCGTGGATGAGCAGCATGTGCCCCCGATACGACGAGAGCAGCTGGTTGAAATCGGCTTGCCGCAGGTCGGTGATGTAGTTTCTGCCCACGTGGATCCATCCGCCGAACAGGCTGACGTCTTCGGGAACTTCGCCGTCTTGCCCGTAGCGCTCCGCGCCGCTGTCGGCCTTCGCGGAGAGCGCCGGGTACATGAGCATCATCCCGGCGATTTCGTCCTGATGCGAGCTGCCGACGACCGTGGTCACGAGGCCTCCCATGCTGCCGCCGAGCAGCACGATCTTGCTCGCGTCGACGAACTCCCACGTCTTCGCGGCGTTAAGCACGGCTTCCAGGTCGGACGCTTCCGTGAGGATCGACATCTCCTTGTTGGTTCCGTCGCTCCTGTTGCCGCCGACGGTGCCCCCGCGGAAATCGAAGACGTACGCCGCGTAGCCGGCCTTCGCCAGCCGCTCGGCGTAGCGCTCGCCCGAGGTGTGGTCGCGTCCCAGCTCGTGGGAGAATATCACGAGCGGCGCCTTGCCAGCACCGTTCGGCACGTAAGCGACTCCGTAGATCTTCTGGCCGCCGTTGCTGACCCATATCTCCTGCGTCGTGTAATCGCCTGCCTGCATAGTTTGCCCTTCTTCGACGGCTTTCTGGGTGCTACCCGCGCCCGCCTGGGTCGATGCGCCGCTTTGCGCCGCGCTCTGGCTGCCGTTCGTTGCCGCCACAGAGCACCCCGCAAGAAGAAAGCAGAGCACCGAGCACAAAACCATTATGACCAAAAATCGTTTCCCCATACTTACCGCTCCTTAACCCAGAGAAATGCGTCTTCGTCGCCACCGTGTGACACTTCCCGTCAGACACGTTCTGTCATTTTCGCGGAGGGACTTCCTGTTCCGCGAATCCCACCGCGAAAATGACAGAACGTGTCTGACGGGAAGTGTCACACCATGCGGGAGGTGACAGATCGTGTCTGACGGGGAGTGTCACGCCGCGCACGGGCTGGGGGTAAAGGCGTGCTTCCCCAGGTTTTCCTTGAAAAAGCCCTCGAGCTTGTCGAAGGGAATCCTGTCCGTGCGGTCGTAGAGATCGATGTGCTCCGCGTCTTCCACGACGTAGAGCTCTTTCGGCTCGGCCGCCAACGCGTACGCTTTCTCGGAGAACGCCCTGGAATGCGCCTTGTCCCCAGTGATGAGCAGAACCGGCCGCGGCGAGATTTCCTCGATGTATTGCAAGGCGGAGAACTGCATCATCGCCAGCATCGAGGTCGTCGTGAAACCATTGCAGGCATTCGGATGATGCCCCCTCGGGGTGGCGTAGAACCGGTTCCACTCGTTGGTCAGGGGGTCGGTTTCAGGCAGATCGTCCGCAGATGCGAAAGGCGTTTCCGGATAGTTCGCGATCAGCTCGGGCTGTCCGTTTTCGAAATCCGTCCAGCGCTTTTCGGCGAGCTCCCGCTTCTGCTGCTCGATGACCTCGGCGGGCATCCCGAACATGGTGCGCGCGCCGGTGATGTCGTACATGGCCGCGGTCGCCACCGCCTTGATCCTCGGGTCGACGGAGGCCGCCGACAAGCAGAAGCCGCCGCTTCCGCAGATGCCGATCGCGCCGATCCGCTCCCTATCGACGTAGGGAACCCTCACGCCGAGGTAGTCGACCGACGCGCTGAAGCTCTCCGCGAAAAGCTCTGGGGATGAGACGTTCCGGGGCTCGCCGCCGGACTCGCCCATATAGGCCTGATCGAAGGTCAGCACTACGAAGCCGCGCTGCGCCAGCTCGTTCGCGTAGACGCAGGGCCCCTGCTCCTTCACGCCACCGTAAGGGGCGCCGACGACCAATGCCGGATGCGCCGTCGTTTCGTCCAGATCCTTCGCCCGGTAGAGGTCTGCCGCAATCGCAATTCCATAGCGGTTGTCGAAGCGGACATGTTCCCTCGTGACGTTTTCGTTGAGCTTCGCGATGTATCCGTATGTCATGCGTCTTCCTCCCCCGGTAAGTGCCTCGTTTTCGGTCACCTTTGCATTGTGACTCGCCTACCACCTATAATCAAATATTTGTTAACTATACTTAGGTATGCTTTAATTACATAGGAAAAAGAACTGGAAGGCGCTTCACATGGACATCCGATCGATGCAATACTTCCTGGCGGTCGTCAGGGAGGGTACGATTTCCGCAGCGGCGAAAGCCCTCCATGTCGCCCAGCCTTCGCTGTCGCGGCAGATGAAGGAGCTGGAAGACGAGCTCGGCGCAACGCTTTTCGTCCGCGGAAACCGCAGGATCGCGCTCACCGAAGAAGGGCGGGTGCTACGGCGCAGAGCGGAAGAAATGCTGCGCCTGATGCAGATGACCGAAGACGAAATCTCGCAGGTCAAGCACCGTATTTCCGGTTCGGTGAGAATCGGGGCGGGCGAGTCGTGGTCCTTCCACTACCTGTCGCGCGCCGCAGCCGACCTCGCGCGGGAGCACCCAGGCGTCCGCTTCCACGTAACAAGCGGCGACACGCAAGACCTGATGGACGAACTCGGCAACGGGCTGATCGACTTCGCCGTCATCTTCACAGACTTCGACCGCGCCCTTTACCAGTCCATCGAGCTTCCCGCAGAGGACCGCTTCGGCCTGCTGATGCCGAAGGAGTGCCCCCTGTCGCGCAAGGAAGAGGTTCGCCTTTCGGACTTGGAGGGGCTTCCCCTAATCGTTCCGAGGGCGGGCGAATCGTATTTCGCAGGGGCGGATGCAGCTCCCGCTTTGAACGTCGTCGCCACCTACAACCTGGTGTACAACGCCTCGCTACTCGTGGAAGACGGCCTCGGTTACGCCATTTGCTTTAGCAAGCTGGTCAATACGACCGGGGACAGCCGCCTTTGCGTGAGGCCGATAGCCGCTCAGAAAGACAACGTCGGGTACCTGATTTGGAAGAAATACCAAGCTCACTCGCCGGCTGTGAGCCTGTTCCTCAATTGCGTCCGCGACACGGTCAGCCGATGAAAGGGCAAGGCCGATGGCGGTCAAAGCCGGTCTGGTGACGCGTGCAGAGTAGCGCCCGCCAGCTCGCAGTTGTCGCATGATACGATTGCATCATCGCTAGCCAAGACGCGAACAAGGGAGCAAACCGTGGATAAACCGAAAGCGCAACCTGCCGCGGGCCTGATCTTGGCGGCGCTTGCAGCGTTCCTCATCATCGGGGTCGCCACGTTCGCAGGGCCATGCAGTGAGCACGATCAGGATGCGGCGAGCTGCCTGTGGGCCTCCCGGGCAGTATTGGGCGTTGGCGCCGTAACGGTCATCCTCGCCATCGTGCGCATTTTCGAGACCGACGAGGGAGAGCGCCGGGGCCTTTCGCTGGCATGCGCCCTGCTCGGCCTCCTCACGGCGATGCTTCCCGGACCCATCATCGGCCTATGCGCCGATCCCGCCATGCATTGCAACGCGGTCATGCGTCCCTTCGCCCTCGTCATGGGCATCGCGATAGGAGCGATAGGCGCCATCGACCTCACGCGCCGACTCTGGGCAATCAGAAAACGCTCGGCCGACGCCGAATAGCCGACTACGCAATGAAGGGGTGGGCCACCGAATGCGCTACCGGCCAGCAGCAAAACGATTCCGCATGTTGCCATTTTTTCGATTTGTGGACGTATTTGTGAAATTAGCGTAGTTGAGTGGCAATAATTTATATTTATGGACGATTTTATGGCGATGCGATTCGAAATTCGGCTGGCTCGCAAAGCATATACCCTGGCAGATTAGGAGAAGCTTCACGCCCATGTTTTAAAGGGCTTGGAATATCGTCCATAACTCTAAAGAAGAGTCATCTCTCATCGAATATTTCCAATAATCGTCCATTAATCAAAAAAAGTGACATAGAATGAACATGCTAAGCATAGGATTTCTGCGAAAGGACAAGGGGAAGGCGCCATGAAAACATTTTTATCGCACGAGACGGCGCTCGACTATTGGCGTCGTCATTTCCCGCTCGATTCTGAATTGGGCGCACCTGCCCGCGTAAGCGGCGCGGAGGACTGCGCATCTTGCAAAAAAGACGTGATCGGGTCAGTGCCCGAGGATCTGGTGATTCCTGGTTTCCCGATTGACGTGCTTGTTTTCAACGTCGATAGCCGACGGCGCTCGAACGGCGTCGCATGTCATATATGGCAAACCCGCCTACCCCAGAACTCGTTCTACCGCACGAGAGGGGTGTACGTCTCGTCTCCGGAGTTCGTGTTTCTGCAGATGGCTTCCGTGCTTCCGATCGAACAGCTCATAGCGCTCGGGTGCGAGCTATGCGGGCAGTACGTGCTTTTGCCCAAAGGCACCACTCATCCCGGTTCGGCAGATGCAATGCCCACGCGGCTAACTCCGCTTACCAACACGATCAGAATCGCTTCGTTTCTCGAGGGCGCTGGGAAGGCCAAGGGAAAGACGAAGGCGAAGCGGGCGCTCAAATACGTGGTCGATGGCTCACGATCGCCGATGGAAACCAAGACCTACATGTTTTTGTGCCTCCCTATCATACTTGGCGGATACGGATTGCCAAAACCCGAGATGAACGCAGCGATCGAACTAGACGACGAGGCCCGCTCCATAGCGCATAGAAGGCACTGCGAAGGCGATTTATGCTGGCCAGCCGCCAAGCTCGACATCGAATATCACGGCGAAGTGCATGTCGGGCCGCACAAATGAAGAGCGACGTGGGGCGGGAACTCGGCATCGAACACATGGGCTGGCGAGTGATGACGGTTACGAGTCCGCAAGTGCTTGATGCAGATCAGTTCGAGATCGTAGCGAAGGGAACGGCATCGTGCTTGCGAAAGCGTCTCCGCGCATCGGCGTTCGAGGCAACGGCGCAGCGCATGAATCTGCGCTACGAACTGGATCGGTGGATGTCTGGTTCGCGGGGGCAGAATTCGCGGCGAGCCCCAAACTCGTCATTCTGAAATGAGCAACCGGGCGCT
>JAFUBE010000958.1 GCA_017460365.1 Eggerthellaceae bacterium | reverse complement strand
GCGCGCGACAAGGTGTCCGACCTGGCCTCCTACGCCGCCAACCACGCAGGCGGAATCCGCCCGCCCAGACGCGAGCTCGGCACGATGGAGGGCACGAACGCCCACGTCGGCGCGGCGAGGCTGAAGGGCCAGGGCAGGTCGTGGTCGCGCGCCGGCGCCGAGGCCGTGTGCCTGATAAGGTGCGCCATCATGACCGGCAGGGCGCTCGTCGCGCCGCCCGCGCGCCCATGGTTCACCGAACGCGAGATCGCGGCGGAGGCGGCATCGCTGCCCAAGTTCGCATCACAGGTCCCGGAGACGTCGGGCAAGGGCAAGGAGTACCCGCACAGGCCCAAGCCGCTCTCCAAGAACGTCACGATACCGCTCTCGTGCCGGAGCTAGCGGCCTCGCCGCGCGCTAGCGCGGCATTCACGCGGCCGCGCGACGTGGCGCCCGCAGGTCGGCATGGCTTGCACGCGCGCGCATAATCAAAAAGCACGCGCGCGGGGGTCCGCCAACCCGGCGCTGTTTCCTTCGCGCGTGAAAATGACGGCCCGGCTCCGCCGGGCATGGGCAAACACGCCCAAATCAATGGAAACGCCGCATGCTCAACTCTTGGCGCATGCTATCATCGTTGCGTCAGTGAAGGCCGGCTCTCTTCTTTGCCAGATGCTGATTCTCGGAAGGGCGCTATGCAGCCCCAATCCCGATAAACTTAACTCGCACCATTTTGTGCCATGTTCGCCCATCGTTCTCCAGATGTGATACAGTCTTTGCGGAACCCCCCGCGCCTCTGCTTGCATGCGAAACTGGGGGGTATTTCTTTCTCAGCCGCATCAACTCATGCGAGCTACGTTGACAGCGTAGCAGATTCGACCTGGGCCGGCCTTGACGGTAGGACGCGTCACTTGCGCCTTGCCGCCATGCTGCCGTAGCCGCCCCGCGCCGCCTCTTGAGGTCCCGCATCCTGAAAGCTGTATCGAGCCCGTTGGACGAGGTGCCCCACCTTCGCGCGGTGTGAGCTCGCCTTCGGCCACAAGCTCGCATGGACGTCGCCGGAATAGCACGCTAGACTATATGACCCGAACCGAGGGAGCGGAACCATTCTGACCCACGGGAGGCCTCCTTCAAGACCTTAGCCCGGAATGGGTTCCGTTCCCTCGGTTCGGGTCATATCGTCTAGCCTTGCTTTTCAAGGAAGCGAATGATCTCTTCGCAGACAATATCGTATTGCTCTGCTAGCGCGCTTCCTGAGTAGCCTCTCTGAACGAGGTCGATAAGCACATGGATGGTCAGGTCCTCGTACCCCGCCTCTAAAGATCGGAAGTCGATGCCGTCTTCCGTCCAGACGACCACCGCAGCGCTTCCTTCGGGGATGTTATTCGCCTGATGATTGATTTCGTCGACCGACTGGATTGCTCTTGGCCACGCGCCCACGCTGTCAAAACTCTGGCTGCCGAGATTCTCGCCATTGTCGAACAGCAGCATTGGGTCGATTCCCATGGCGTTGGCGATTCTGCCGATGTTCTTCAGCGAAACATTGACTCGGCGTTGCTCGATTCCGCCAATGTACGTGCGGTGCAGTCCGGCGATTTCGGCGAGCTTCTCCTGCGAGAGCTTTGCGGCTTTCCGGTATTTGCGCAAATTGGCGGCGAACGTATCTCTGATGTCCATGAGTTGCCCCCTCGGCTTGGAACAACTCCGATGAAACCGAACTGCATCAAATGAATCTACATAAAATTTCTAGCAATATGACAAATATAATCGTACAATGCTATAAATATATAGCGAATTAAGAATGATTAATTGGCAACAAGTCGTAGGATGACAGTTTATAAACTGCAAATTGCGAGGAGAGCGTCCATGATTAAGGTCGTACGCGATTCCGGTGGGCTCAAGGAGCCTCTCGCGGCGGCATTCGCCCTGCTCGTCGTAACAGTCCTGTTTTTTGCAGGTCAGGCGGACGCAATAGGTAACGCCGATGAGGTTGAGCAAGAGTCATCGAGGGCAATTGCGATTGCCTACGACAATTCGGGGAGCATGACGAAAGACTCGGACAAATGGTGTAATGCCCAGTACAGTCTCGAGGTCTTGGCAGCGATGATGGGTGATCGCGACGAACTGGCGCTGTTCACGATGGATTCAGAGGGCGAAAAGCTGCACATCAGCGGGACCCAAGACGCCGCCTCGCGCGCCTCAGCCGTCCACAATGCCGATCTCGGCGTCTCTTTGTATACCGAACCGCGTACGGCCCGCGAGGCATGCAATTGGTTGTTCGGCCAGCAGGCCGATGAAAAGTACTTGGTAATCACGACCGACGGCGAGTTCAACACGGGCAATCGTCTCGAGGATGTGCGCCAGACGGTCGAAGATGCGGCTTCGCACGGAATAGGGGTCATTTACCTTGCGATCGGAGAGGCCGACCTCATTGCGTCAGACGAGAGCCGGGCGATTTACGTGAAGACTGCGTCTGGCGACAACATCTTGCAGACGATGACGGAAACGGCGAACCTCATTTTCGGGAGGACGCCGCTCAGCAGGGACTTCTACGACACGGGAACCGGCAGGGTGAATCTTGAGGTTCCGATGGAGAAGCTAATCGTGTTCGCCCAAGGCGCAGACGTTCACGTTGGCGAGCTTGCGACGTCTGACGGCTCGTCGGTAAAACCAAAAACCGCGCAAGTGCGCTACCGCGAGCGGCCGACCGATTCCGGTACTGCGCGAGAGTGGACGGATTCGGCCATCGTGAACACGAATCTGCAGGGCGTGGTCGCCGTTTTCGACGAATCGCTCCCGAAAGGCGAAGCGAAGCTCGACATCAGCGGTGCGCAGAGCTATGAGATTTACTATCAGCCGCATGTGAACATAGCCATGGAACTCGAAGACGGTACAGGTTACCGGTATACGCTCGAGCCGGGTTCGTCGAACAAGCTGACAGAGGGGTCATACACGGTTTCCTACTCGTTTCTCGATCCCGACACTGGCGAGACTCTGTCCTCGAACCTGCTGTATCCCGCTGATTTCTCGTTGAGCGTCGACAACGGAGGCTCGATGCAGGAAGCTGGCGATGGCGATTCTATTCAGCTGAAGCGCGGAACAGCGGTTCTGCGTGCGAACGCGACCACGCCGGGAGGCGGCAAGGCACGCCAGCAGTACCCGGACGTGCGGGTCATCCCGCCAGCGGTGCCGCTGCAGATAACGATGGTCAGCCGCCCGGACGCCTCGGGCCCCATCGACGTGCACCACCTCGATGAAGCCGCCGCCTACAAGGTTCACGTTGCCAAGGAGGGCGGGGAGGAGCTGAGCGAAAGCGAGTGGGCTGACACCACGCTCGAGGCGCAGGTCGATCAGGGTTGGGGGTTCTTCGGCAAGCCCCGGCGCCTCGAGGTGTCGGTCACGAAATCGGCCGAGCCGGGAAACTTCGAAATGAAGCTGGGCTCGAACGGAGGCAACGTGGTCGAAACGCTTACGGGCGATGTCCCCGTTCAGTTGCAGGCGCTGTGCGATCAGGAGGACGTGCAGTACCGCGGCGCAAATTCCGAGACGGTGCACATCTCGAACCCGTCCATCTTCGACATCGTTCTGTATCTGCTCTGGCTTATCGTGCTCGTGGCCGTGATCGTGGCGCTGTTGCTCTGGCTGTTCGGTGCGGGGCGTATCAGCGCCCGCATTTGGAACAACATCAAATTGGAGGGCTGGAAGATTCCTCTGACCTGCATAGGGCCGAAACCCAGACGCATCGGAGGTAAAGCCGCTGGCTTGGTAACGAATAAGTGGGAATGGACGGGCAAGGTTAATGCACCGATCCCGACTCCAGCGGGTAATACCATCAAGCTACGGGGCAAATATTTCAGGCTTGGCAAGGAAGTTTCATTCGTAAATTACAAAGCTTGGAGACAGCAGGGCTGGAAACTCTACGATGCCTCCGGTCAGGCGATGAAAAGCGGCGGATCCATAAGGAGAGGCGCACGCATGACCCATCGTGCTGGTTACACGATTCGATTCGGACAGCGAGGCAAACGTAGGTAGAGACAAGAGAAGCAAGGATAAAAGGTTCTTAGGCGAGCGGAAAGGGAACTCATGGATATCGCACCAACACTTCTCATCGGCGTAGGCGGCAAGGGTTCGAACATCGTGGAGCGCATCATGCAGAAAATGCGCGGCGACCATTCCAAGCGCATCCAATGCGTGGTGATGGACACCGATGCGAACGACCTCGCGGCCATCGAGCGTCGCAATCCAAGTCTGTACACGATTCAGACCTCGCCCGACACCACGGTAGCCGCCTGCCTGAAGTCGAACGAGTATGCCCGCGACGAGTGGTTCCCGCGCAACCACATTCTCGAGAGCAAATCGCTTACGGAAGGCGCGGGTCAGGTGCGTGCCATCTCGCGCCTCGCGCTTGAGCAATCGATTGTCACCGGCAAGTTGCAGCCGCTCCACGACGCCATCAGCCGATTGCAGCTGCTTGGAACCGACAAGTTCCAGCAGGGAGTGCGCGTGGTCGTCACGGGCACGATCGCGGGCGGTACGGGCTCGGGCCTGTTTTTGCCGCTCGGCCTATACCTGAAGAACTACTTGAACAACGAGTGCAACGTGAGCGGCGTGAATATCCGCGGGTTCTTCCTGTTGCCCGACATCCTGGCAAACACGGTGCTGAAGGGCAACACCGACCAGCAGCAGAACATGCGCGCCAACGCATACGCGGCGTTGCGCGAGCTCGACGCGTTCGTTGCGCGCGGCGACGGCGAGGACCTGTCGCGCTACCCGGCCGTCGAATTCGACATTCCGCGCGCCGGCACCGATGAGCGCGAGATGTACCCGCCCATCCTACCCTACGACCACTCGTTCCTCATGGACTACCAGAACGCGAACGGCAAGACGCTCGGCGGGCTCGACGACTACCTGCAGTATGCGGCCGACACCATTTACGCGTTCGCCATCAGTCCGATGAGCCAGACGTCAAACAGCGCGGAAGACAACGAGATACGCCGCATATCGAACGTCGCCGATAACGGCCATTGCCGCTATGTGGGCGCCGGCACCGCCGAGATCTGTTATCCCATCGACAAGGTGGCTGAATACGTCGCATTGCAATGGGCGCAGGAGAGCATCGGCAAGGAATGGATCCGTATCGACAAGGAAAACGAGAAGCGCGCCGAACGCATGAAGCAGGAAGGGGAAGGTTTCGATGAGGCGCGTGAGTACATCACGAATTTCGAGGGGAAGGCGGCCGATCCGTCGAACAAGTTCTACGTCGGCCTCATGCGTCAGGCGAAAGGTCAGATTGTGGCTGACGATAGGGCTGAGGGTGAACTCAAGGATATAGAGCTCTTTCCTTCGCTCACGCAATTCATGAAAGACATAGATGCCGACGTTGAGGATGAGTATATCGACGAAGATATCGATGATCAGAATGTTGACGGCGAATTCGAAGACGTCGACGCCGTCGACGCAGAAAAGGGAAATGCAGCATCAGGGGATCGTTCGGCCATCATTCTGAAGAATGACATGTCCGGCCAGTACATAGAAGCCCTAAAGCAGACGGCTGAGGAAGCACTCGAACGCAACGGCGAGTACGCCCGAACGCATCATGAGCTTATAGAGAAGCAGGTATTGCTCGGTTATGTTGAGGCCGGTAATGCGTCGGGTGTCATCTCAGACTACATGAATGCATTCACTGAGTACCAGAAAACCGTTCAGCGCATTACACCTATCATCGCGCGTCAAATAGCATCGCAGCTCTTCACGCTTACGAGTCCCGATGACGCGTTTGAGAACATGACGAAATCAAGTTTCCTCACGTGGATTCGCAAGCCCGGATCGAAGAATCCGACCGATCTCATTCACCCGAGTGCGATTCGCTATGTTGCATACAAGACCATGAAGGAGTTTGAATCCTTGTCGGTCGATTTGCAAACCCGTCTCGACGATATCGACCGCTCCATCGATGAAACGCTCAAACGTGATTGGGATCCCAATAAGGACGGCCACCAAACGCTGCAAGAGGCCGTTCTGGCGATAACAAGCGCTTCGAACGAGTCGGGAAAGGGGCCGTTAGCGGCGATTTCCAAAATGTTCGGCGATGGCGGACGCGATGATGCCGCCATCCAATCCAAGCTTAGTACGTATATCGTACAGCCCATCTCCACGTTTGCGGATAAGGCGTACCTGTGGGCGCAGATGCGCATCATGATTGAGGTTGCTAAGGAGGCTCTCGGCTTTTTCAATTCGCTGAACAGTTCGTATCGCGAGTTCTACCGTTACATCGAGATGGAGATCCCGCGCATCAAGCGTCGAATCGCCGTCATCGAGGACGACGAGCAGCTGAACTCGCACACGGTCGAAAAGGACGGTCGCCTGGGCAACTCGACGCGCTACGTGTGCGCCGACAAGACGTCGCTGGCTGCCATCATGCAGAAGACGTCTCGCATCACGAGCGCCGATGAGCTGGAAGGCGACATCTCGGCCGAGATTTACCGCGCCGTGCTCGCGAAAGCGGAACACGATCGCAGCGCCGTCCGTGAAGCGGGAGACGAGAAGGAGCGGCGCGTCGCGTCATTCGAGGAACGCCAGCGCATCGACGCCGCGCGCCGCGAAGAGCGCCGCGCGTTCTTCCGCGATGCCTACGAGCAGTCGGTCCTCGGGTTCTGGCAGTGCAAGGTCATCGACGAATACGCCGGGCTTATCGACGTCGACGTCATCGAGGCAATCCGCAACGAGGCCGCCTACAACGGCGTGCTCACTCCCGAGGATCGCGACCAGTACGTCGAGAACGTGCTCGAGAGCGCCTGGACGCTCTCGCAGATTTTCCTGCAGCAATCGGTGAGTCCGAATTCCGACCGCCTGAAAGCGTGCCTGTACGACGAGCTGCTCATCGATGCGGATGACTCGAACAAGATGAAGCTGCTGAAGCGCTTGAACGACAACGGTGGCAAGGGCACGGCTAACCTTGGGCGCAACCGTATCCTGTTCTACCAGGCATGTTACGGCATCGCCATAAAGGACCTCGACAAGTTCGCGACCCCGCACAACATCGCCCGCGGCGATTACCTGGCAAAGGCGGCGAGCGACGGATCCGAGGCCGGAGGGCTGTATTACTCCGCGTACTCATCGCTCATCCGCAAGCTCACCGACAACCTGTCCCAGGGTTCCTATATCAGCCCGCACCTCGACTCGCGCTGGCACCTTGCGTTCCAGTTCCCCGACATCGACGAGGAAGAGGCGGAGCGCCAGCGCTACAACGTGTACCGTGCGTTCGTGTACGCGCTGCTGTTCGGGAAGGTGACGTCGCGCATGACGTCGTCGGGCATGCTGTACAAGAAGAACGTGAACGGCAGCGTGTCGACGCTCACCGTGAGGGACGGCAAGTGCAACGACTTCTGGGAGATCTTCGAAGCGCTCATGATAAATAACGAGCTCGTGTACTACCTGCTTGAGGATTGCGAGAAGAGCCGCAAAGAGGATAGCGCAACGCGCTCGCTCGGCAAGAGCCATCTGGCGCGCAACCTGAGGTCTGAAGCGCTCGGCTACCGCGGCGACGCGGGCGCCGCAGCGTGGAAGGGCATCGACGAGTTCAAGATCGAGGCGGAAGCGCTGCCCGGCGTCGAGGGCATAACGAGTGTGTACGAGATTCCGCTCTTTTACGAGGCCACACGTCCCGCGCAGGCGCAACACGGCGACTTCATCGAAGAAATGCTCGAGGCCCTGCAGGACATCGTGTTCGATTACCTGTGCTGCTTCAAGAGCCTGGGCGAGGCGTATAACATTGCGGCCTTGTTCTACACCGAACAATACGTGCGATTCCTGAAGACCACGGAAGCGTTGCTACGCGAGCGCCCCGAGCTGGAATATCTCGACACGTTCCAGAAGCTGAAGGCTAAGGTCGACTTCTGGTTCAACACGAACAGGTCAGAGATCAGCGACGGCATCGTCGAACTGTGGGAAAAGGCGTGCAGCCGCTAGCCCGGCGTGCGGAGCAGATTGCCGATGAAAACCGTCCTGTTCATAGATGGCCTTTCGCTCTGCGAATCGTTCGATCGCACACGCCGCATCTTCAAGGAGTTCGAGAGAAGCGGTGATGTGGTCGTGCATCCCTGGCGCAGGGGATCGGGGGGATTTTCCGCCGATGAGGTGAACGACGTCCTCGGCGCCTCGATAGGCGAAGACGAGCAATGGCGCGCCATCGTGGTGGCCGACCTGTCGAGCGAGAGCCTTTCGGGATATGCGTGTGAACTGTGGAGTGCCGAGACGGAAGAAGAGGCTGCACTAGCTCGGGAAAAGATCGAGGCGATAGCACCTTACCTCGGCGCCGAAGGTACGCATGCCCTGAACGCCGTGGGCCTCGATGCGGCAACTGCGGAGTTCGACCGCAGCGGAAGTCAACCCGAGCCCCAGCCTCGTTTTGTGGCCAATCCGTTCGACTTCGTGCAGAACCTCGATCTGGCGGGCTACCCGTCGGCGATTCAGCATCCGGTTGTGAAGCTCGCCCAACAGCTCGCGGGGCTTCCCGCCCACATCCGCGACGAGGAATGCGTGGGCTTGTCGCTGTCGCAGATCGATACGATATTGCAAGATGAGGCTGAGCGAGGCAGGCTGGTCGCGCAGGTTATAGGCGACGATCGCATGCGAGATGGCGAAAGCGCACAGCCCGGCGAAGCCTCATCAGATGAGGCAGAGCGGCTCGACGGCGTGGAGCAACCCGACGGGCAATCTCCCTATGAAGACGACGCTCCCAACGAAGCCGCGTTCAGCGAAGCCATCCTCGCCATGGCGCGCACGGCTTATCCCGAGACGACATGCGAGGGCTACCGGTCTTCCGACTTGGTCCTCAAATGCCCGCGGCCGAACGACCTCATTCTCGTCTCGTACCGCGACGTCCCCGACAACGTGCCCGCCGCGTCGGTGGCGGAGCGCGGCGGATGCACGGGTTCGGTTCGCTCGGAGTTCACGATACGCAACCATTATCCCGACCAGGCGCGGTTCATCGTCGTCGACCGGCAGGTGAACGGCACCGATCGGCGCATAAGGGGCGAAATGGCATTCTGGTCCTCGATCCTCGTGCTGGCGCTGAATACGGGCACCTCGTTCGACATGCGCTCGTACACCCTCTACAAACTCGATGTGGGCGTCGATTACGACCAGTTCGCCGACGCGATGCGCAGCAAGCACGCCTATGCGGCGAGCGCGCGCCAGCTGCTCGAAGAGCGGCTTCAGAAAGTGGAGCGGAGCTTCACGCCCGACGAGGACGACAACACGCCGCTCCCTCCTTACGCGGCTTACGTTTCGGTGAACTTCAAGGTGCCCGACGAGGTCGCTCTCGAGATTCCCGTGAAGAAATACGGTTGGCTGAAAGATACTTTCAAGGCGCGCAAGAGCGCCGTATCCAACCTCGTGTACGGCTTGGGAAGCATGCCAAAGCGTCTGAAGCGCATGCCTCCGCTCGACGAGGCGCGCTACGGAGCAGACCGCGGGCGTTTCGACCGCGCCATGGAGGACACGCTCGAAGAGCCGCGTTATGCGCTTCAGGCCGCTGCGCGCGATTTCCACGAGATAGAGTCGCTCTCGCAAGACATGCTGACGGGTTACAAGACGAATACGCGCCAGACGGATGCGCTCGAGAAGGGGCTGCGCGAGAAGGAGTTGAAGCTCGCGGGAACCTACAACTTGTCCCTGTTCGACTCGGATGTGTTCGACAAGCTGATGGGGCTGGTCGACAAGCGCGTGAAAAACCGCATGCAGACCCGCGCGTACCTGCGAGAGGTTGCGCTCGTCGCGCTCATCACCGTGATGGCGGCGCTCGTCGCATTCTTCCCTTACCTTTTCGGCTCGATGGGGGGCTTGGGTGCGAACGCCGCTTCGATCGGCGTCAGCCTTGCAAGCATCGCGGTGCTGCTCGGTGTGGGTGCGTTCACGCTGAAGATGAGCCATTGGCAGGTGAGGCGCATGTTGCGCGGCGTGAACGAATACCTGCATGTCCTCGTGGACCAGCTGCGCTCGAAGGCGGACGAGCTCGGTAATCGGATCTCCGAGTACGCCACCTACCGAAAAGGTTACGCGTTGCTCGTGCGGCAATACGACGAGCAGCCCGCCTACACGGCTGAGTCCATTGCCCTTCGTATGGATAATGCGAAGGTGAAGAAGATTCTCGCAGAATACGAATCGGACTTCGAAGCGCTTGGCATCGTGCCCGAGCAATCGCCTGAGCATTCTTTCCTCACTTGGGTTCAAGCCAAAGCCGCCGTCGAGGAACAGGGATTCTTCGATTTCGAGCCCGAGCCCTTCTTCCCCGAGCGGCCCTTCAACGATGAGCTGCGGACCGGGAAGAAGGTGCGCGTCCCCTACGGCTTCATCGAGAGCCTCGATGTGCGGGAGGTCCCCATCTACGAGCCAGGCTACGAGAGGGGGTGCGCGCGCTGATGTCGCTGACGTTGTACGATTTGCTCGTCGTTGGGGCAACCTGCGTGCTGTTCGCTCTGCTCGTGCGCCTGAGCGGGGGTTGCAACCTGGCGCGTGAGGAACGTCACCGCCAATGGGCTCTGCCGTTGGTCGCCATCGCGTACGGAGCCGTGCTCGTTTGGCGCTTCGACTCGATCTACCGCGCGCTCGTCGGGCTCTACGAATACGCTGTGGCCCGCGTACCGTTCATCGGGCTGTTCGATCCCCATTGCATCGTGGTCTGCGTGTTCAACCTGCTGGCCATGCTCGCGTTCATCATCGGCAAGCGCATAGCACTGGCTATCGTGAACCGTACGAGCGAGAGCGGGCAGACATCGCTTCTGCGGCCGTTCTACAACATTGCGTACTACTATGACCGCGACGAGTCGAAATGGCTGCTGCGCATGCGCTATTCCGAGCTGCGCGGCGCGGTGGCGAACATGCACAAGGCGGCTGTCGTCTTGGCGCTCGTGCTCCTTGCCCTGTCGCTGCGCTTTTCCGAAAGCCTCGCATTTGCCAATCCGTTCTATCCCGTGTTCCTGCCGCTCATCCTCGGCGAGGTGCGGTTCTACTTCGAGGGATTGAATGCGCCCGAGTACCGCAAGCTCATGGGCATCGACCCCGACGAGGCCGAGCGCGTCCGCGACTACCTCGCCCTGCAGAAAGCGGCGGCCGACATGTTTCCCACGCGCTTCATGGAGTCGCATCTGCGCAATGCGCGGCAGGCGAAGGCCGTCACGAGCGAGGAGTACCTCGACATGCTGAAAACGTCCCCTGTGTACGAGGAACGTCTTGCGGGCGAGTATGCCGGGGCCGTGTATGCCGCGATGGTCGAGTTCTTCTCGGGCGGGAAATCCGAAAAGCCCGACGAGGAGGGTGAGGGCCGCGTCAAGGGGGCCGTCGAGAAGGCCGAGCATGCGGAGGAGGCATCGGCTTTTTTCCGCGACGCCGACTTCTCCGAGACGTTCCGCATCGAAGCCGATCAGATTCAGGCGATGGTCAAGATGCTGAAGCGGGAGAACGTCATCTTCGCCACGCCCTTTTTCCGCGACTTCCGTGAGTTCTTCTTCTTCCCGGTGAACAGGTCGCTCATGCAGGGCGATAACGTGCTCGTCCTCGACTGCCAGGGTGATTTGGGCGATGCGGCTCGGCGTTGGGTGACGAGCGGGCTGCATGCCGCGTCTTCGGTTCAGGGGCTGTGGAACTGCGGTGATTTGTCCGACGATTCGGTTGCCGCCGCGCTCGACGTCGGGTTGCTGTCGGCGTTCCACCTGAACGATTTCGCCTTCCTGGAATCGCGGCGGGCTTTCCTGACGAACGTCGGGTTCGTCATTATCCTGCACCCCTCGAGCATGGTGGCCGTCACGCAGATCGGCTTTTCGCGCCTGACCCACCTCATGCGCGATCCGTCCACCATCACCTACGCGGCTTTCGACATGAACGTGAGCGGCCTCGTCGACACGCTGTCGCATGCCGCGCGCGCCCAGTTCGTCGAGGTGTCGGCCATGCCCAACCTCAGCTTGTTGAACTGCGGTATCCATTGGCGTGCCGAGGGGGATGACCTGCACACGACGCTGTTCGAGGACGTGTCCCATTACCTGGGCGCGGGAACCGAGCTTGGCGCGTTCTCGCTGCGCATGGGGGTCGAGTCGGTCGAGTGGTCGGCTCATACGGCGGCACCCCTGAAGGACATACGTTGGATATCGAACCAGTATTACCGCAACATAACATCTTATGCGGAGCTGGAGAACTCGCAGAGCGCGCTCGAAGGGGCGCTCACGATGAACTGCGGGCTTTGGAACACGCCCGAAACCGAACACGGCTACTACATCGTCGAGGACGAGTTCTGCAACCTGCTCGAAATGCAGCGCCAGTACTCGACGCGCGCCTCGGCGTCCTCGTTCGTGAACGTCATATCGGGGAACTACCTGCTTCGCGACTTCATGCGATTCAACGAGCGCGTGTTCCTGAACGACGCCCGCGTGCTCTCGCTCGTCGTTGCCGATTTCCAGCGCTCGCTGCGCAACTACCTCATCGAGCTCATCGCCATTCTCCTTCTGCACGATGTGAGCACCTATGAGATCGCGTTGCGTTTGCATCTGCTCGGCGTCGATGTCGAGCCCGAGCAGGTCTTCGCCTATTGCGTCGGCTCTAAGGAGCGCCCGGGCAAGATCGATGAATACGGTCTCGTTCCCGACGGGCACGGGTATGCATGCATCGGTGTGAAGACGGTCGAGATCACCGACGAGATCGATCAGGAAATGACGCGCGTGGACTATCTGTACGTGTACGATGGCGAGAGGCGCGACGAGCTTGTGCACCTCACCTCGTACGTGCGCTACGCGTTCTACATCGCCGAGGACGAGGTCGAGAAGGACCGCCACCTCGGCTCGTGCCTGTTCGGGCAAGTGCACCAACGCTACCTCCCCGGGCAGTTCATCACGCTGCAGGGCAAGTATTACGAGGTGCTTTCGATCACGCCCGATTCCGGCATGATCTTGCGGAGGGCGGCCGACCATTACGAACGGCGCGTGTATTACCGTCAGGTGAAGAGCTACCTGCTCGGGTGCTGTCGCGAGGTAGTCGACGACATGGCGGGGGAGTTCCACGAAGGACTTGCCGGCGTCGGCGAGGCGATGCTGCGCAAGCGCCTGATAAGCCAGGGCAGCGACGCCGTGGAAATCACGATGCTCACGGCCGATGTCGAGGTGCGCACCCTGGGCTACCTCCACATGGTCGACTACGCAGACATCGAGGGGTCGTCGTTCGTCGCGCTCGATGACGACATGGTGCGGCCGCGCAGGTACGTGCAGAAAAACGTGCTGCGCATCGTGTTCCGCGGGGCAGATGACGCACAGCTCGTTACCGTGGCGGTGCTGCTGAACGAGCTCATGCGCACGATGTACGCCTGCGACTACGAGTACATTTCCGTCGTTCCGGCCCTGCGGGAGCCGGTATCCGACTACACGGAGCTCGGTTTGCGCGGCGTCGTGCACCCGCTCGAGGCGTTTCGGGGCGATGACACGGTCGCGAGCCCTGCGCTGTACGTCATCGAGGATTCCATCGTCGACATCGGGCTCGTGTCGTCGTTTGAGCGCAACGCGGAGCGCTTCATGGCGATCGTCCAGCGGTTTCTCAGCTGGCACGAGTCGATGCTCGAGAAGGGCCCCGTGCTCGATCGCGAGAGCCGGCACTTCATATCCGCCGAGCAGATATTGGGGGATGTCGACCGCTTCTCCGACAGCACGCCGTCTGCCGTGCAGGTTCCGGGAGAGCCTGCGGAAGGCGAGTTCGAAGCCGAGTTCGATGAGCCTGTTGGGGAGCTTGCGGAAGACGAGCTCGAGGCAACGCCCGAAGAGGAACCCATCGGCTCTGCTTCCGACGACGGGACGGGTGCCGAGATCGAAGCGGATGCCGAGGCCGGGACGGATGCCGAAGACGATGCAGACGTCGAAAAAGACACCGAAGCCGAAACCGAAGCGGATGCCGAGGTCGAGGCAGATGCCGAAACCGAAGCGGGTTTCGAAGCGGATGCCGAAGTAGAAGCGGATGCCGAGGATGTAATCGGTTCCGAAACTACAACCGATGCCGACGCCGAAGCAAATCCTGAAACGGATGCCGATGCCGACGCCGATACCGAGGTCGAGGCGGTTGCCGAAGACGATGCGAGCGTCGATGTTGAAGCCGAGGTCGTCGCGAACGCGCGGGCGGGGGAGGAGTCCATCGCCGAAGGCGAGAGCATCTTTTCCAGACCTGACGGGGACGAGCTTTCCGAGCCGGCCCCCGACGGTCAAGCTGGCGATCAGGAAGAAGAGTAGGTGCCGCATATGGGCCTTATCCGGAGAATTCGCGAATGGTGGCGCAGGCGACATCGCAAGCGCGGCACCGCAGCGGGCGCCGATGGCGGCGAGCGGGAATCCCAAGAACGTGCGCCGCGTTCGGGTAAGACGTTCGCATCGTTGGAGAGCGAGCGGTACGCGCGCGGCAACTTCCTGCATTTCGGGAAATTGGGTGGCGCCTATCCCGCGGGCCTCGACCTAAAGGGAGCCGCCGACCTGCTCGGCATCTTCGGGTCGGATTTGTACGCGCCGGGCATGCAGGACCTCGAGCACGAGCGTCCTTACAAACCGGCGCCCCTCTTGCCCGGTACGCACATCTGCGATTTCTGCGCGCGTCCTGTCATCGGGGGCGAGTACCAGGTTCTGCGCGATGGGCGCGAGCGGTGCGCGAAGTGTTCGCGGACCGTCGTGAAAGATGCGGGTTCGGTGAAGAAAATCTTCCGCGAGGTGAAAAAGCGGATGGAGCTGCTCTACGGAATCGAGTTTACGAACGAGGTGAGCGTGCAGGTCGTGAGCGCCAAGAAGCTTCACAAGCTATCGGGAAGGGAGTTCGTGCCCACCTCGGGCTTCGATGCGCGCGCTATCGGGTTCGCTCTCGTGAAGCGGGGCCGCCAGGAGGTCGTTCTCGAGAACGGCTCCCCACGCGCGAGCTTCATCAGCACGACGGCGCACGAACTCACGCATTGTTGGCAGAACCAGTTTCCCTATTTCCACAATCTCGTGGAGCGCGTGGAGCAGGGTTCGCTCAGCAACGAGATGCGCCTGATGATCGTCGAGGGACATGCGACGTGGTCGGAGGTGCAGTATCTCTTCCTCATCGGCGAGCACGACGAGGCGCAGTTTGCGATGGACAACTACCTGCGCCGCGACGACGAGTACGGGCGCGGGTTCCGCATGTACATGGAGAAGTACGGGTTCTCGAAGACGTCGGTCATCGTGCGCGATACGCCGTTCAGCCATCCCGACAACCCGCTCGATTTGTGATAGCAATCGGTTTTGAAGGGAGAGAGACATGAAAAAAATCGTACTGGCTGTTGTTTCGCTGGCTCTGTGCGCATGCGCGTTCGGCTGCGCTGTCGGCCCTGATAAATCCGGGCCGATTTCAGCAATCGAGTCATACTACAGCGCCCTGAACAAAGGCGATTTCGATGGGATGATTGCGAGCTGCGATAGCGCGACCGCAACAGCGCTCAACGGATCGATGGGTTTGCTGTCGGGAATCCTCTCATCATCGGGCGGCAGCCAGGTGGACGTAAAGTCGCTCATCGCGTCGCTTTATCCGTCCATTGCCGCAGCCGCGAGCAGCCAGGACGTCACCTACGAGTTCGTGCCGAAAGACTACACCGTGTCGTTTGACGGGGAGACGCGCGCAACGGTGCGCTACACGGTCGATGCCAAGGTGAACTCCGCCGGCAACGTGCAGACGATTTCCCAGGCCCAGGAGTATTCCGTGATCAAAGAGGGCGATACCTGGAAGATCGACCTCTCCGACCAGCTCGCGAGCGCGTTCGGTTCGGCGTTTAACATAGCTGGGTCGTTGTTCTGATGGGAAGACCCGCTGAGATAAAATCCTCCAGTAAACGGCTATTGCGCCAGTTCAAGTTTGCGAATTTTCTGGACAACTTGCTGTCAAGAGGCTTTGCGTCGCTCGCCGTCGCCTTGGCGGCAATCGCCGCGGTGGTCATCCTCGTCGCCGCGATTGCGTATCTAGTGTTTTGCGCGGATTCCGGAATGACGATGCCCGAGGCGTTCTGGTCCGCTTTTGCTTATACGATCAATCCCGAGTTACCCGCCTTTGCGGATATATCGAGCGAGCGAAGCGCGCTCGTCATAACTTTTGTCGTGGTCGTTATCGGCCTGCTCGTCACATCAGCGCTCATCGGTATCATCACGACCGCCCTCACGACTTTTTATGAAGGGCTCCAGCGCGGGTTCTCTCCCGTGTTGGAAGAGAACCATATCGTCATCATCGGTTTCAACGATAATGTGCAGGCAATCGTGCATGAACTCCTGCTCGGTCACGATGGGGGGCGGGGCCAGAGGTTCGTGGTGCTTGATGACGAGCTTTCTCGCGAGGAAATGGAACGTCGCCTTGCAAGTTTCCTCGGCATGTCGCTCAGCAGATTCGAGAAGCAGTCTGGCTGCCGCATCGTATGCCGCAATGCGAATCTGCGCGAAGTCGACGATTTGCGACGGTGCGCAGTTGAACGTGCTCGTGCGGTCATTATCAACGATTATGACGATTCGCTCATTCTGAAAACGCTGCTCGCAGTGGCCTCGCTCATGCGCGATGAGCAGAAGAAGAATCCAGAGTTCGGGATTCCTACCACGGTATGCACTTTCAGGGAGAGCCAGTTCGCTCGGGCAGCGGAACATGCTGCCGAAAAGGGCAACCTGAGAATCTTATCCCTGTCGGAAACGTTATCCAGCCTTATCGCGAAGACGTGCTACCAGCCTGGTCTGTCGACCGTGCTGTCGGAGATATACAGCTACGAGGGATCCGAGCTGTACGTTCGCTCCTCAACGGATTGCCGGGGCTACTTGTTCGACGATCTGGCCGGCCGGTTTGCTGAAGCCGTTCCGGTTGGCATTTGCCGCCCCACTACCTCACGCGGTAGTTCTGAAGGCTTTGACATCATCCTAAACGCGCCTGTCACTACTGCACCCGAGGAATACTCAGAGATTATGAGGATTAGAGAGGGGGATGAGCTGGTGATGCTCTCGCACGACGGACGCGATATGGATTTGATATCGCCGATGCGTGAGTGCGAGGAAGACGCGGGGTTCGTGTTCCGCGGACAAACATCGGAGTCAGGTGCGACGAATCAGATTCTCGTCGTCGGCTATGACGAGACCTTCGACCAGACGATCATCAACCTCGCTCGTTACTATGACGCCGTATGCCCCCAGGGGGTTGCCACCAACTGCTCAATCAAGCTTCTCTACCGAATCAAGAGGGAGCCACGGGTGATGGCGGCACGCCAGAGGTTCTTAACCCAAGGAATCGACGAGGTGGTTGCGCGCGAGCTCGAAAGCGCCCATGGAAGCGACAGCGAAGGGTTGCCTAACACAGACATCGAGATTCTGTCCACGCGCGTTGAGTTCCAGTGCGCAATGTCGAACGTCATCGACCTACCGATTCTCGAGAGCGTGTTCTTCTCGGGAGAGCAGTTCAGGCACGTCATCGTTTTGAGCGATCTGCAAATGAACCAGGAAGACGCCGACACGGAAACGCTGCTCACCCTGCTGTACCTCAAAGCTATTGCTGAGAACGCTGAGCGTGGTGTATACGACAACAGCTCTATAACGCCATTCCGCATAACGAGCGAGATCCAGAATATGGATAACGTCGATCTTGCCTATAACGAATACGTCAGCGATTACATCATCAGCTGGCAGTTCATAGCGGCCCTCCAAGTGCAAATTGCCGAGAGCAGGCACCGTTATCGCATTCTGCGCGATTTGCTCAAGCCAGGCGGGGCGGACATCCAGCTTGAGTTAGCGAGTCTTTACCTTGAGCCACGCTACCTCGACGGTTCAACGAAGATCGACTTCGATGCGCTCGCGCGGCACTTGCGGAAACCCGAAAATCCACTCGACAAGAGGGTGCTGCTCGGCTACGTGTGCGTGGACAAGGGCAAACATTGTCTTTGCCCTCCAGCGGATTCAACTGGGAAAAAATTGGTAAGCCTGCGTGAAAACGACATGCTTATCGTGGTTAAGACTGGGTGAAGTGCATCCGAGATTGAAAATTGCGGCAGCGTTTGCGGCAACGGTGTGTGCAACCGTTGTCCTTACTGTGTTGCTGAGCCTTGCGGTCGACGTGCTTTCCGGGATTTTTTCTGGTAACGAGTTTCTGGCATTAGGCTTTCCGTTAGCGGGTTTGGGAACTTGGCTGGTTTACCGAGCGGTGGATGTTCCGTTTACCTGGGGAACTGGTCATATAGTGGGTAACGTTGAGGCGGATGGGGATGTTTCAGCGCGCGTGATTCCAGCAGTGTTCCTCGGTACATGCGCGACGATTCTTGTAGGAGGGTCGGTCGGGAAGGAGGCTGCAGCTCTTCAGATGGGGGGAGGGGCTGCGGCATCGATCGCTCGAATGCTCGGCCTCGACAGGGATGCGGGGCGGATGCTATGCGCGTGCGCCTTGTCGTCAGCGTTGAGTGCGCTGCTCGGCGCCCCCATAGCAGGCGCTCTGTTTGCCATTGAGGTTATGCAGTTACGCTCGCGTAGGCTCCTTGATTACGTTGCGATAATGGCGGCGGCGTTAATTTCGAAGGCGGCAGCGTACGGTCTCTCTTTGGATCGGTTGTTCGCAGACATTTCCGTTCCCGATGCTAGCTTCAAGATCGCGGGCCACGTCTTGTTGGTTTCGATATTGTGCGCGCTGTTGGCGATGGGGTTTTGCTTTTCCCTGAAGCTGCTGAGATCGTTATCATCGCGCCGCCGTCGCCAATTGCCCCTTCTCATTGCCGCAGGCGTTGCCTTCTGCGTTTTCATCTTGCTGTGCGGAGGGGGTGCATACTCGGGCACGGGCATGGTCGAATTGAACTTGGCCTTGTCTGGTGTGGTGAATACCCCCTTTTTCGCTCCGAAGGCACTCTTTACCCTTCTTGTCCTCGGTATGGGTTTCAAAGGCGGGGAGATCATGCCCACGCTTTGCATCGGCGCGACGCTGGGCAGTTTTTACGGGCATGTTGCCGGAATCGAACCGTCTTTCATGGCAGCGCTCGCCTTGATTGCATACTTCAGCGCATGTACAAACTGCCCAGCTGCGGCTTTCGCTTTAGCGTGCGAGGCTTTCGGTGTTTCAGCGGCTGGATGGTTCTTCATTTCATCTGTGGTTGCATGCGTTTTTTCATATCGCTTTAGTTTGTATTCGAATACGTCGCTTTACTCTGGCATGGTGAAAGGTGCGGGCATTAAGAATGATCGACGACGCTAAGCGGTCAGCCCCGTGCTTTCCAGTTGATGGGAGATGGCGTTCACCGTGCTCTCTTGACGATATATCCGATTGAGCGCCTTCCTTGCCTCCGCTTGGCTGCTTAGCGAAGCTCCTCGATTGCGCAGGTGTGAGACTTGGTCTCGCTGTCGTACGTGATACCCACGAGCAAGACGGGCACCTTGAGGTCGCGCAGGGGTGCGAGATAATCGCGTGAGCGAATCTGGTCGAGCGCCGTCTCGGCGGGTTTGTCCCATTTGAGCTCCACGACCATAGCCGGCGCCTGAGAGCGCCGTTTCGGCAAGAAGGCGATATCGGCGAAGCCGCGCCCTCCGGGGAGCTCCTCGATAATCTCGTAGTGGTCCACTGCGGCGATGTAGGCCGCTTTCACCACCGCTCGCAGCGCCTGCTCGTCGTTATAGTAGAGCGGCGCGCACCCGTAATCGTGAGCGTGCTGCACGGCATCGGCCACCGCATCGCCGTCGAGCGCCCAAGAGGCGCGAAGCAGCGCCTCTGATCCCTTCACGATGCGCGCGATTTCCGAATGACGGCTTTCGCCGATTGCAACGCGAAACTCCGCGCGAATCTCCTCGTTAGGCACGTGGACGAAGCCCGTTTCACAATCGTATGCAAGGTAGCCGAGATGAACGAGTAGCGTCAGCACGTCGTCGGCATTGCGCACATCGGCCATGTCGTTGCTGAACGACAGGAGATTCACGCGCACCTTGTCGCCGCCGAGCAGCTGCGTCACCGTGCCCTGCAGCTGGTCGAAGTCCATGTCGATGTAGATGCGCAGCGACTCGTAAATCTCCGACGAGGTCCAGTACGACCCGATTTGGCCACGTTGGCAGGCGCGCATCACCGAGAAGGGAGCGTATACGTGGCCGACACCCGGCAGCTCGTAACCGTCGTACCAGTGACGCAGGTCGTCCATGCTCATGCCATAGCGAGCGGCGAGAGCCTCGACTTCGCCTTTCGTGAAACCGACGTAGCGAGCGTACCGTGCAGGCTGCACCATCGTGAACTCGTCGAAGTCGTTCAGGGCCGACTGCGTACCGTAATGCTTCACGGGCAAGATGCCCGTTATGTAGGCTATCTCCACGGCTTCTCCCGTGAACGATGCGTTCTTGAACAGCAGGCGCAGCAGGTTTATCCAGCTTTCCTTCGCGGCTTCGTCATGCGCATTCTCGCGGATGGGCGCATCCCACTCGTCGATGACGAAGACGAACTTGCGTCCGGTCGCACGCACGACGCCGAGCAGCGCGTCGGTGAGCCAGCCGCCCGGCTCCACGTCGGGGAACTCGGTTGCGAGTTCCGCCATGAGGCGTTCTTCGACGAGGGGGGCGACGTTTCCACCCGACTCGATTACGAACTCCGTCATGTCGAGGCGCACGACGTTGTAGGCGTTCAGGTGCCTTTCGTAGTCTGTGCTGCGCGCGACGTCGAGCCCCTCGAACAGCGAATGCGAGTCGCATGAGCAGTCGTAGTACGCCACGAGGGATTGCGCGGCGAACGACTTGCCGAAACGCCGCGGGCGCGTGACGCACACGAGCTTGCGCGGCGTTCCAGCCACCTCGTTCACGAGCTCGATAAGGCCGGTCTTGTCGACGTAGTCGTCGGCAACGATGCTTGCGAACGCCGCGTTGCCGGGGTTTATATACGTACCCATACCAGTCGCCTTTCCGTAAGGGGCTGCAGCCATGATTATACCCGCGTGCTCGGCATGTGCCTATTCGGCCGCGTTTTCTCGCCGTGTCGTTAATCCGCAAATTGCTACCGATCTGCAGATTGGTCGTTCGGGTTTCATAGCGCGCTAACGGGCGTGCCACAAGTCTCACCTGATGGCATTAATAGCTATATATTTGATGCGAAATTGGGAAATATGGTATGTATGATATATATCATATGCATATATCGTGCAAGCGCGCGTTTCAATAGTCGGGCACGAGCGAAAAGGGAACGGAAGGCGACGGAGCCCATGAGCAATGCACATTTCCACGCGGCGGCCTATGCTCTGGCCGCATCGATGCTCGTTCTTTGCCTCGCCGGCTGTTCCAACGATGCATCGCGGGCATCGCTTCCTTCGCCGTCGGCGTCGGCTACGTTATCGGCTTCGTCTACAAACGAGCAAGCTGGCGAATCCCCGGGAAGCGGCGCGGTTGTGCCATCCGCTTCCCTCGACCTCATCGTGCAAGGCGATCCCGTGCTCTACTCATATGAAGACTTGCTATCCGACGTGGAAGCCATGGCCGAGGGGTATCCCAGCTGGGTTAGTTCTGACAGCCTCGGCGTCACAGCTGATGGACGAGAAATCTTGCACATGGTAATAGGGAATCCCGATGCAACGCGCAGAATTCTGATTACCGGGGGCATTCACGCTCGCGAGTATATGACGACTCAGCTGGTTATGAAGCAGGCCGCAGCCTTTCTCGAGCATGCGAGAACAGACGCAGCGCGTGGCGCGACGAGTTACCGCTCGGTTCTGGAGAACACGGCGATCCATGTGGTTCCCGCTGTGAATCCCGATGGCGAAACGATAAGCCAATACGGCCTCGACGGAATGCGAAGTCAGGCTGTTCGCGACAAGCTCGTCAGCATCGCCGCGCTCGACGGAGCCGCCCCCGATTACGAATATTTCAGGAGCTGGAAGGCGAATGCGAACGGCGTCGACCTCAACAGGCAATTCGATGCCCTCTGGGCAGAGTTTCAGGGAACCAGTCACCCCAGCAGCGATAGGTACAAGGGAACCGCGCCGGGCAGCGAGGTGGAGTCGAGGGCGCTCATCGACTTAACCGAGCGTGAACGATTCGACCGGACGATAAGCTACCACACGCACGGATCGGTTATCTACTGGTATTTCGCGCAAACGGGAGAGCTGTACGACGATACGCTTGCGTTCGCTCACGATATATCAGCGGCGACGGGCTACCCGCTCGATGCGAACTACGAAGCTCTTGATCCGGCGGGTTATAAGGATTGGGCTATTCAAAGCAAGGGCATTCCGAGTCTGACCATCGAAGTGGGGGTCGCCCCAACGCCTGTGCCGCCCGAGCAATTCCCAACTATATGGGCCCAAAACGAGCACGTGTGGGAAACCACGCTGGAAATGTGAGGGGCGAACTGCCCGTTCGGAGAACAGCAAGCTCATGCGGCATCCGTCCAGTCAATTCGATGAGGGGAAAGTATCGTGAAGAACGGCAAGACGACACCTATCTGCGAAAGGATTTCCACTTCGAATCGGGTGCTGCGATCGGCCCTTTGCCTGATGCTTGCCTGGCTGATCGCGTGCGTAGCAGGCTGCGCGGCATCGGGAGGCGGTGTTTCAAAGGGAACCTCGGCTGATACACGGTTCGAAGACGAGCGTATCGGCGACGTGGCCATGCCGGACAATTCGCAATCTTCCGGCAGCGCAGCCGATGCGGAGGGTGTCGCGTCGGTCCCCGAATCGAGCGTGGCCGGCGAATCCGACGCGCGAAACGAAGCCGATGAGGGCGATCGGTCCAGTAATCGGGAGCTCGTCGCTCGGCTGACGGCCGAAGCCCAGACCATCGCCGATGCCGCAGGTATGCAGGTCGGCATCAGCGTGATAGACCTCGGTTCTAATACGTATGCCTCAGCGGGCGGAGATGCGGCCATAGTATCGGCGAGCATGATAAAGCTTCCTATAGCTGCCGCGTTTCTCGATAGCGTGTCGAAGGGCGCTTACTCTCTCGACGATACGTATACGCTTCAGTATTCGGATATCGTCGGTGGTACCGGTATCCTGGCGGGCTATGGGGCGGGCGCGCCGATAACGTATCGCGATCTCGTCATCGACATGATCAGCTTCAGCGACAACACTGCGGCAAATGTTCTCATACGGGCCATCGGCATGGAGGCGGTCAACGAGGAGGCCCGAGCGCTCGGGCTCACCGCAACCCAGCTGAATCGCTTCATGATGGACACTGAAGCCATATCTTCAGGGGTGGAGAACTACACCTCTTCTAACGATATCGCAAAGCTCCTGAAGATGATCTACGAGGGGACGTTCGTGAGTCCTGCTGCGAGCGCCTTGGTGTTGCAGGCCCTCGAACAGCAGCAAGATTGGGGCGGCATCTTGAACGGTCTGCCCGTAGGCACGGTGTTCGCCCATAAAACTGGATCGCTGGGCAACGCCCGTCATGACGGAGGGATCGTCGAAGGAAGCCGCCCGTTCGTCCTTGTCGTCCTCTGCGGCGGCGAGGGATTCTACGAGCAGGGTGCCCTCGAAGTCATGCGGCAGGAAGCGGAATCGGCTTATGCGGTGCTCGCGTCGTCGCCCGCGTGAGCTGGAAGGGCGATCCTCCCGGCTCATGCGGGTCGTATTAGTCTAATTAGTCGCTAGGCGAAGCCACCATCCATCGGTTCGCGATTTCAGCAGTTCCACGTTGGCTGCCTGGTCGGAATTCAAGTCGCCGCTCCCGCTGGCGTTCGGGTTGCGGTGATACCAGCTGCATCTGTCGAAGTAGCTCGCCAAGCCTGAGTTCTTGAACGCGTATCCGTTCGAAGCGGCGATGATCTCGTTCCATGCGATGCACTTCTCGGCATCGGTGAGTCCCGCGATATCGCTTTCCGTAAGGCGTCTCGTGCTACCCTCTGGCAGGACGCGCTCGGTGCTTCCCTGTCGGCGGATGGTTGCCGTGCGCGTCGCGCCATCCGCGCCGACAACCGAGATGGAAACGGAGCCGTCCGCTGAAGACGTCGATTGCGCGGTAGCTGTCGAAGACGACTGCGTCGTCGAACGCGTCGAGGGTTGCGCACCTGACTTCGATTGCCCGGTCGCGCCCGCTTCCTTGCGGGCTTTGATGGCGTCCTCGTACTCGCTGACGCGTTTTTCCGCTTCGGCGATCGAAGGGAAGGAAGGCTTCGAATCAACCTCGGCAGCGAGGCTGGAGTCCAGGTCGGAGACCTGCACATCGGTTATCGTGAGCGGCGTCGCCGAGTCGCTCTCGTAGATGGCGACCCGACCATCCTTTACGGCTAGATAGGCTGCCGATTCCGTACCGGAAGCGTTCTTCGCGGAGGTGCTCGTCGATGTAGCGCTCCTCGTTGTCGAGTAAGCCGTTTGCGGCGCGCTCGATCCGCCTGTGCTTCTTCCCACTCCTCCTAACACGATGATCAGGATCACGATGATGACCACAAGCGCGGCTGCTGCGATGATGATGACCTTAGGCGGGACGGATGGAAGCTGGGTGCCTTTTCGTGAATCCCCCTCATTCGAAGGGGGCGGCATGATTTCGAACTCACCCGCAGGATTTTTCCCGGTGGCGGCTTGCTGCCCTGTTTCTCGGGCGGTGGCTTGTTGCGTCCGCATGGAAGCGGGCCCGGTTGCATCCTGGGGCATGCCGGCCGTCTCGTTGACCGGTTGGTTGGGTGCGGGCTCGCCGGCTATCGGCTGATCGGATGGCCGAGCAGGGGGGTCGGGCCTCGTGTCGGCTCCGGGTATCGGCTGGGAAACTGTTTCCGGCTGCGAATCCGACACCGGATCGGTCTTTGGCTGAACGTCGGGCTGCTGAGCGGTCTCCGTTCCCGAACCGCCCCGCTTCACCAAAGCCCCGCATGACGGGCAGAACAGCAGGCCCTCATCGATATGGGCTTCGCAATTCGAGCATTGCATAATGATCCTCCTTAGTTGCTGAACGGACCGCTAGCGGCCTCACGCGCGGTCGTCGCTCCTTCTCCCATCGAGGAATGCGGCGAGGTGCTTTTCGAAGCTGACCGCCGAAGTCGCCGCCAGCACGCCTCCATCTCCCCCGATGAGCAAGGACGAGCCGCCCCTTCCTGGTTGCCAAAAGTAGAAACCGCCGATCTCGTTGACCGGCCTGCTGTTCCGGCGCGCGGTATCCTCGTCGATGTGCAGCATCTTCATCGCTATGGAAACCGATTCATCCATCGTCTAATCCCTCCTTATGCTCATGTCCCAATTCGTAACATCTCCGTAATCGGGTGGCCAGTCGTCAATTTGCCCCGTCTGCCCATCGATTGCATATACGTGCACCCCATCGGGGCAGTAGGCGTTGAACCAATGGCCAGGACCCTCGCTTCGGTCGATGCCGATGATCGCGTGAGATCCCGGCCCCATGCCCGTAAGCGTATCGCGAATCTCGTCGGGGCTCATCGATACCTGCTCCATGCCCGTGAGGGCGTTCATTTCCGCAATCGTTCCGATGTTCTCCGCCGAGGCGACCGGCGTGCCATTCCCCTCGAGCCTCTGCTCCACCGCCAAAGCGCATGATCCGCAATTGTTCGCGTAGGGCGAATCGATGTCGAACGCATCGAAGTTGGGGTTGACCTCTCCCAGTCAAGACCCCACGTCTCCGATGTTTTCCATGGGGGCCTCTGTGACGTCGGACTGCTCGAACGAGTCGCCTATGGCTCCGACTCCTTCGGAGAGCTCCACGCCGGTTCCAACGCCTTCTGGCGCATCGCCTGCGAAGGGGACGTCCTTCAGTTCGTCCCATCCCGAAGTATCGGCAGGAAGCGGGGGACACATCTCGCCCGAGAACTCGGGCTCGTTTGTCAGCTCTTTCTCGAACCGCGTCTCGTCGAAGGGGCTGCGCATGCCAGATGCGTCGGATGCGCCCTCGTCCGTAATCGCGGAATCCTCCGGGACCTCGGCGAGGCCCTGTTCGACCGCCGTCTCGGCAATCGGTTCGGAAGGCTCCATATCGGGAAACGATTCGACCTGCTCCCAGGTTAGCGTATCGCCGTTCGCCTCTGCCAAACCCTCGGTTCCCTCGAAGGATACGTCTGAGGCTGATGGCATGTCGGGGAAGGAGTCGACGGTCACGGCTTCCGATTCGAAGCCCTCGTAGCTTTCCGTGCCCTCCAACGAACCGCCGAACTCGTCCATGAGCCCCTCTCCCTACAATGCGGCCAGCTTGTTTTGAAGTTCCGCAGACATCGAATCGTGTTCTCTGTACTCGACTTCGAGCTGCTCGTATTCCGATCCGATTTGCTCGAAGACGCTTTCGACGTTGTGGATCTTCTGCTCGAACTCCAGTTCGATGCGCTTGCGTTTCGACGAGTTCACGAGCAGCATCACGATGCCGGCTATCAAGACGATGATGCCGAGGACGGCGACTATGTGCATGGCGAATATCGCGGCCACGGCGATAACCAGGCCGATTCCGATGGCCACATAGGCCCCGATGTTCTTCACGGCTGCCTTCGCCTCGTTGGCCTTGGCCCTGTAAAACGCCTCGATCTCTAAGTTCGAGGCGCCTGGGTTGCGCATGTCGATCGGGCCTTCGTAATCCTCGACCGTCGCCGATGCCACGGGGCCGAACAGGCTGCGGTACAGGTCGATGTACTCATCGCCCGCCTCTTGCTGCAGCTCCTTCGTGAGGACCATCATGCTCTTGCGCATCTGGGGATTTGCCTCGTTTCGGCCCTCGACCGTGTACAGCCAGTCCACCATTTCCGAGACGATATCGAATTCCGACTTGTCGTGCGCCTTCGCTTCCTCGTACGCCTGCGCTGCCAGCTCCTTGTCGCCCTGGTACTTGATGATGTACTCGTTGCGTTCGATCTCATCGTACACGGCGGCCTCGTCCGCGCAAGGCTCGGCGACGATTTCGTCTGCATAGGCTTTCAGGAACTCGTTGCGCAGCGCCTCGTCGACGTTCATCGTGGCTGAGACGAAGTCGATGATGTTCGCGTTGTTCCTCGCGAGGGCGATCGCCGTCTTCAGCTCGCCGCTGGTCGACACGTGCTGCACGATGGTGGGATATGAGAAGGAGTAGTCGTCGGCGAACGTGCGCAGGGAAGCGCCGATTCTTTGCACGGCGTTGCTGCGGCTCGTGCTCGACCCCTCTATCGATTCCCTGATGAGGCCCCTGACATACGAGGTCACCCTCTCGCGGGCGGCATCGGATACCGAATCCTCGATCGTGTTGGCGAGCAGGGAGAAGAACAGCAGGACCACCGACTGGTCGGAGCCGATGAGCGGTCTTTGAATCAGGTCGTCGAACCACTTGAAGGCGGCTTCCTCGCGATGGAGCCGGAGGTTGAACACCATGAGGAACGCAGCCGTCTTCCTCCGGTCGAGCTCCATCGCGCGCCCGAGCGCGCGGTACGCGTGCTCCCGCTCATCGGCTCGCCACGCGCATATGGCGACGAGCAGCGGCGTCAACCAGTAGTTCGGCTGCTCGAGGTGCTCCTTCTCGACGGCGCTCTCGATGAGGGCTTCGCTGATCATCGAGAAGTCGAGGTTGTCCATCATCCCCTGAACGATTTTGCGCACCTTGCGGTACACCTCGAAATCGTAATACTTCGTGTTGTTGCACTTGCGAATGGCCTTGTTCGCAAGCTCCATGTTCTTCAGGCGCGTATACGTGAGGTCGACCTGCTGCTGGATCTCATACGCCTGGATGACGCGGGCGTGCGACGAGCTCAACGACGAGTTGGCGTCGGCCAGCGTGGCGTTTATCTTGTTGTTGGTCGCCACGAGGGCGGACTCGGCGGCGACTACGGCTCCTACGGCAACGCCTATCTCGCTTCGCAGTTGGTTGTTTTCCCGCTCGATTTCCGCTAATTGGGAGCGCAGGG
>JAFUBE010000106.1 GCA_017460365.1 Eggerthellaceae bacterium | reverse complement strand
CCGGTGCGAGCGCGGCCGCCGCGCCATCGCTGGCGGCCGCCGCGCCGTCGCTTTCAGCGTTCGGCGGCGCCGCCGCGTCGTCGGTCGGCGGCATGCAAGCCGCAATGGGGTCTATCATCATGCTGGTGGCTTCCATGATGACGTTGCCCGGCGCGATTGCGTCGGGCGTCGGTGCGTTCGAATCGTTCGCAAGCGGCGTGTCGGGGGCGATGTCCTCGGCGCAGTCGGCGGTTTCGTCGGCTTGCTCTTCGATGCGATCCGAAGTTAACGGGATGTACCTGACCATTCCGACGATCCGCGTTTCCGCATTGCCGCATTTCAGCATGTCCGGCGAGTTCAACCCGGAAACGGGCGCGGTGCCCTCCGTGAACGTGAGCTCTTACGCGCGCGGCGGTTTCACCGACAGCCCGATTGCGATTGCCGGCGAAGCAGGTCGCGAAGCGGTGATCAGCTTCGATCCGCGATACCGCAACGACAACATCACCTACTGGTACGAAGCCGGCGAAATGCTCGGCGTGCTGCAACCGCTCGCCTCCGCTGCGGCAGACCACGGCGGAGCGCAAAGCAGCGTTTCCATCGAGGTTGCGAGCAGCAGCGGTTCTCTCGCATCTGCTGCCGGCGGCGTCGGCGGCAGCGGCGGCATGACCGTCGACTTCGGCGGCGTGACGTTCGCACCGAAGATCACTGTTAGCGGCACGGGCAAGCAAGACGTGCTCACGCAATTGCGGCGCGCCGAAGAAGAGTTCTTCGACATGCTGGACGAGTGGGCTGACGAGAGGGAGGGCGACTATGCTCCGATATTCTAGCCACGATTATTACGTGACGAGCCAGAGCGAGACGTTCGACATGATAGCTTACGACCTGTACGGCAACGAATATCTCGCGAGCGACATAGTAGACCTCAACCCCGAATACGCCGGCGTCATCATCTTCGACGCCGGCGTCGAGCTTCGCGTCCCGGTGTACGAGGAAGCAGCCGAAGCGGAGCGCGTGGCTCCATGGAGGCGGCCGCTATGATCATCGCGTACGAAGGCGCTGACATTACGCCGCTGGTTTCCGTGAGCAAGTGCGTCTACGACGCGCGCGAAGAGGGGCGCGTCCCCCAGCTCGTGATCGAGTTCTCCGACGGGAAAGGCGTCGTTGATTCCTGGAACCCCCAGCGCGGCGAGTGCGTGAGCGTGACGGGTGACGGCGCGCCGGAAACGGGCAAGATGTTCGTGAGCTCTTGCGAGCCGAAGGCGGGTGGCTACATCGTGCGCGCGGATGCGCTGCCGATACCCGACACGCGCGCATCGAGGCTATGGCGCAACACGACGTTCTACGTCGTCGCCGCGCAGATCGCGTCGAAGCTCGGTTGCGGAATCTCCGTTCACGGCGCGAGCGACATGGCCTTCGCGTACGTACGGCAGGATGACGAGCGAGCCCTTCCGGTGCTCGCCCGGTTGTGCGCGTTCACGGGGTGCACGTTCGACGTGTACGACGGCACCGTGCACCTTTGCTCTCGATCGTGGGCCGAGTCCCAAGATAGCGCCGGCACGCTCGAGGTGCTTGCACGGTCCGGCTACTCGTATCGGAGAAGGCAAATCTACACGGCATGCTCCATTCAGCAGCCGGGCATACACGGGTACCGCGACTCGTTTGCCGCATCGAGCGGTTCGGCGGGCCACACGCTCTCTATCAGCTTGGAAAGCAGCATCGGCTTCCCTGGCTCTAGCGAGCTGCAACGCGCATGTTCCGGCGTATTGGCGTGCGTGAATGCCCGCGCGGAAGGCGGCAATGCGAAGATCGACGGATTGACGCCCTACACGCCCGGAACCGTCTGCATGGTTGAATGCGCCCAATCCTCGTCTGTTTCCGGTCCGGCAATCATTACGCGCGTACGAAACGACTACGCGAACAACAAATCGAAAGCATGGTGGAGGTTGTTGCAATGAGCTTGATTCCGTACCTTACGCCAAATAAAAAGATCAAGAAAAAGAAGAAGCGCAAAGCAGCGTACAAGAAAGCCGTGCGGCGGGCACGGAGCGCCGTTACGGTTGCGAACCTTGGCGGCTATGGCAAGACGGGAGGCCTTGCACGATGGGGCAAGTACACGTGGAGAGTCACCGCCGACCAGATTCGGACGCTTGCAACGGCCGAGTTTAGCGACGAATGGGACGCCGACGGCAAGAAGCGCGAGCCCGCAGAAGCTAAGCTCTCGTATCCGGTCCATAAAGACCTCCAACCATATGTGAACATCGCGTCCGAGATCAGGCAATGGCGCTCGCTTATAGGAAAAGCCGCTTACCTGTACGTCGGCGGCACGCAATTCGGAACCACGAAGAAATATCGCTTGACTGGCGTAGACGTCCAGGATGTGGCGCAAGTGGGCGGCAGGATAGTTGGCTGCTCGATCGACCTCACGTTCACAGAGGTCAAGGACTCCAAGTCGACAAAAGTGCCGAAGCGAGTCAAGAAGAAGACCACCAAAAAGACAACCAAGGGGAAAAAGAAGCAGCCTAAGAAGAAGAAATGAGGGCCCTAATGCTTGCATCAGGCAATTCTTCGGTTGGGGCGTGCGCGTTCTGTCTAGTGGGCGCTATGCAGCGCGAGATACCCTTCGCGCGATCGAAGGGCATTGACCCGGACGTGTACGACGTTCCAGTAAACGAAGTGGGGACGTTCCTCGACCAGACCGCGCGGAGCGCGTTGAGCGCATATGAGCCACGCGTGAAAGTCGACAGCATCGACCTCGAGTTCAGCCAGATCGCGGATGAGGAAGGCACCTACTTCATCGCGACGATCTCTGACAACGACGACGACATAAACGAGGACAGCGAAGGGGATGATGATTGATGGGGCTTTTCCTCGACTACGACGCCCAGACGATACACGACGAGATCATTGGCTACCTTCAAAAAGACGCCGGCGAGGTTTTGCCGGAAGGCGACGAGCGGCGCATCTTCGCCGAATCCTTCACGGCGTACATGCTCGCCGTGCTCGCAGACGTCGATGACGTGGCCAAGCAGAAGATGCTTCGGTATGCGCGCGGCGAAGCGCTCGACGCCCTGGGGGAAATGTACGGCTGCACGAGGATCGAGGGAGCGGAAGCGACGTGCACGCTGCGGTTCGCGATCGCCGAGGCACTGAGCTACGACGTGACCGTGCCTGCCGGGACTACGGCGTCAACGCCAGACGGCTTCGCGTTCGCCACCAATGCGGATGCGACGATTCCGGCCGGAACGCTCTACGTCGACGTAGCGGCAACCGCCGAAGACGTTGGCAGCGAGTACAACGGCCTGGTCGCAGGGTCGGTCACCGTGATTCGGTCGGCGCTGGCGTTCCTGGCCATGGTGACCAACATCGACGCCACGTCTGGCGGCACGAATGGCGAGCCCGATGACGAAGAGGGCAACGAGCTCTTCAGAGAGCGGATCAAGCTCATGCAGAACGCCGTAAACACGGCCGGCACCGAGTCGAGCTACAAGGCGTTCGCGCGCGCGGCGGACGAGAACGTCGTTGACGTATGCGTGCCGAACCTGGACGAAGCATACACCGTTTACGTGTACGTAGTTAAGGCTGGCGGCAACCTGTTCAGCGCTGACGAGCTCGCTGTTATCCAGGCGGCTTGCGACGCGCCGGACGTTCGGCCACTCGGCGATCTCGTTGAGGTTCGCAACGCAACCCGCGATCCGTACGCGATCGACGTTTCGTATACGTGCGCGGCCGATGACGAAACGGCTGTTGTCGCGGCCATCGAGGGCGAGGGCGGCGCGATCGAGCAATACCTTGAATGGCAGGACGAGACGATTTCGCGCGACATTCAACCGCAAAAGCTGATGGCGCTCATGTTCGCCGCCGGCGCAGAGACCGTGACGGTCACCGCGCCCGTTGCCGCAGCGGTGAGCGACGGCCATGTAGCGAAATGCACGGCGCGCACGGTTGCGCATACGGCGGTGTAGCCATGGGACGCTACGACGAAACAGAATTCAGATGGCTCTTACCGACGTTCATGCGGGCCGATCCGCTCGATAGCGCCATGGCAGATGTTATCGACACCTACGGCGAGGACGTGTTCGATGCGACGCGCGATTACAGCGTATGGAACAAAATCGACACTATGGGCGAAACGCAGATCGACGCGCTGGCGGAGGAATTGAACATACTCTGGTACGACAACCTCGCGCCAATCGAGGCAAAGCGCGAGATCGTCAAGAACTGCAAGCACCTGCAGGCGAAGATCGGAACCAAATGGGCGCTCGAGGAAATACTGAACCTTTATTATTCCGGCAGCACAAAAGTCACCGAGTGGTTCGACTACGAGACCGGGCGCGGAGAGCCCAACCATTTTCTCATCGAAGCCGAATACACGCCTCAAACCGCATCGGAGACAGCGCGGTTCATGGCCATACTCAACGGCGTGAAGCGGAAGAGCGCGATTCTCGACAAGGTATATGCCGTCATCATGACGGAAGGGAGTGCGCGCACGACCGTCTGGTCGCAAGAATGGAGAGTTGAACACACTGTAGCAAGGAGGAACAGCGCATGATCGAGACAGTAACAATCCTCGGAACGCGAGCGCTCGCGCAAGCGCTCGATTCCAGTGCCAGCATCACGTTTACAAGATGCGTGATCGGAACCGGCGCGTTCGACCCGTCGCTTGACGATCCGAGCGAAATGGAAGGACTCATAGCCCAGGCGGCAAGCGTAACCGTTGACCAGGTTCGACGTGAAGACGATGGCGTGGCCGTCGTCGCCGACATGGACAACACCGTGATACCGGGCGGCACCGCAATTCGCGAGAAGGGCCTGTACGCAAGGCTGAACGACGACGCGGAGTTCCTTTTCACGTATGCGTATTCCGATGATCCCGAGATCGTCCCACCAGCGGAAGAGGCGACGTATGAACGCCGGTTCGTGTCTCATATCCTCATGTCTGACGAAGAGGCCGACCTGACGGTGACGTACTACTCGACCGCCGAGGCAATGTCGGCGGCCGCCGAATGGCGCGCTGCGATTAGCGCAGAGCTGGAAGGCAAGGCTGACAGCGCCGACCTCGCGCCCGTCGCCATGTCGGGGAGTGCTTCCGACCTCTCGAGCGGGACGCTGCCGGCAGACCGCATCTCGTCGATCGACGTGAGCAAGCTCGATGGCGTCATCGACTCGTCGCACCTGCCGAGCTACGTTGATGACGTTCTCGAATACGCGAGCGTCTCGGCGTTCCCCGCCACGGGCGAGAGCGGCAAGATCTACGTCGACATCGCCACGAACAAGACCTACCGCTGGTCTGGGAGCACTTATGTCGAGATCAGCGAGAGCCTTGCGCTCGGCACGACCGAATCGACGGCGTTCCGGGGCGATTACGGCGCCGCCGCGTACATGCACGCCGTAACGAACAAGGGAGTCGAATACGCGAGCGGCCTGTACAAGATCGCGACCAATGCGGAGGGGCACATCACAAGCGCAGTCGCCGTGACCAAAGCGGACATCTTGTCTCTTGGCATACTCCCGGCTGGCGGCACCGTCGGCCAATCGCTCGTGAAGTCGAGCGCCGCCGACTACGACATGGAATGGGGCAACGCCGGGTCGCAAGCGCCGGCTGCGCCCACGAACCTGACGGCTACGGCGGGAGGTTCGTCAGCAACGCTTAAATGGAACGACCCACCAGAAAGCGAGTACACGAACGGCAGCTTTGCCGTATGGGCCGGCACCATCGTCGTGCGCAAAACGGGGTCAGCGCCCCAGTCGCCGAGCGATGGGACAATTGTTGTCGCATCGACCGTACATGACCAGTACGCCACGAACGGGTATGTTGACGCGAACCTGACGACTGGGACAACCTACTACTACGCCCTGTTTGCGTGCTCGGCTGGTGGCGCAGCGAGTCAGGCTGCGATCGTTCAGGCCACTCCTAGCTGGTCGGCTGTCACGTTCGCTGACGCGACGGAATCCGAGATCGCGACTGTGATCCAGAAGCACTACGCAGGGGAGCTGAATCTTAGCGATATCTGGAATGTGGGCGATACGCGCGTCGTGCCGATTGCGGCGATGACGGCTACCGGCGTAGGCGAATCCCATGTTGCACAGGATGCCGAAATCGTGCTTATGGATTTCGACCACTACGACCTCACCGCGACACAGAAGTCGGCACTTGGCACGTCTAGGACGAAGGCCGCTGTCGTCTGGGGGTTGAAGAACTTCCTCGCCAACGGCACGAACGGCGAGTGGGGCTACATGGAGAGCAGCAACACCAACGCGAACGGCTGGCACAACAGCGCTCGCCGCGCATGGTGTCAGAACGTGTTCAAAGCCGCACTACCGAGCTGGCTCCAATCGTTGTTGAAGCAAGTCAACATCGTAACCGCGACAAAAGGCAACGCCCGAGGGACGACCACCAGCACCGATTACATCTTCCTTCCCGCCGAGAAAGAAATCTTCGGAACTAACACCTACGCCAACTCATCAGACGAATCGTCTCTGTCGCAGTACGATTGGTACGCAACGGCGGCGAATCGCATTAAGAAGGCTGGTGCAGAAGGTAGCGCGGACTACTGGTGGGAGCGTTCCCCTTATGGTTCCAACACCACCGTCTTCTGTTTTGTCAGCAGCGACGGCACTGCCGGCGGCTACTACGCCAGCTACGCTCGTGGCGTCGCGCCCTGCGGCTGCTTCTAATATCCCACCCATCGCCTCCGGCGTCAGCCGGAGGCGCTAGAGGGTATAGGCGGTTTTTCGGGTATCATGGTGTGCTATGAGCGTTCCAACGAGCAAAAGAGAAGAATCGACCGTGCAGTACATCGAGACGGCGCGCAAGCTCAACGTCGAGATTGCGCAGACGGTCGCCAACGGGCCGAAGAAGTACATGGCGACCTACGGCGACCGCTTGGTGAACCTCGCCCTCGACGTGTACTCGGAGGTCGTGCAAGCCAACTCGATCCACCCATCGAAGGGTGTTCGCGCCGAACCCGACTACCTGCAACGGCGCGCCCACTTGATGGAGGCGCGCGGCAAGGTGTACGCGGTCGCCGCGCTTGTCGGCATCTACTTCGAGATATTGAAGGCCGCACGCGGATTGCAGCGGAACAAGGGAGAGATCGTCGAGAGTGACGAGAAGATAGCCCGTCGCTCGAAGCTAAACTCGCGGATGGAGAGGATCGGCGGCATCTGCAACACCGAGATTAAGTTAATTAACGGAGTGCTTAAAAGTGACACAGAACGGTTTCGGAAGTACAATAGCTGACGGCCATGCTTCGCAAGTAGCGCGAACAACTGGTGGGAGCGTTCCCCTTATGGTTCCAACACCACCAACTTCTGTAATGTCAACAGCGACGGCACTGCCAACAACAACAACGCCAGCAACACTAATGGCGTCGCGCCCTGCGGATACATCCGGCGAGCCCAAGGCGAGTAACCACGGCGAAAGCAAAAGACGGGCGTCGCGTGCTCATCGGCACGACGAAAGGATGCAGGGAAGCATGACCGGGGCCTTCGGGCCGAAAGAACGCCGCCGCTCGCGTGGGGGCTTGCGCTCGCGCGATACGGCATACGCCGGGGCGGCATGCTGACCTTCGAAGAGGTGTTCACGTTCGAACACCTCTACGATTGCGCCCACGAATGCTGCAACAACGTCAGGTGGAAGGCCTCGACGCAGATGTTCGAGAACTCGGCGATGATCTGGGTGGCGCGCCTCAAAGACGAGCTGGAACGGGGAGTGTACCGCTCAAAGGGCTTCAACCACTTCATGATCGTCGAGCGCGGAAAGGCGCGGCACATCCAGTCGATTCACATCAGCGAGCGCACCGTGCAGAAATGCCTAGTGCAATACTGCCTTCGCCCGCTGATCATGCCGAAGCTGATCACGTCGAACCACGCCACGTTGCCTGGACACGGCACCGAGATCGCCATCAAGGAGCTGCGCGAGCACTTGCGGTGGTGGTACGCGCGGCACCGGCGCGAGGGTGGGATTCTGGTCATGGACTATCACGATTATTTCGGCAGCATCAGGCACGACAAGCTGAAAGAAATGTATCGCAAGCTCGACATGGACGACCGGCTTTTCGCCATTACGTGCTACTTCATCGATTGTTTCGACGGCGATCGGGGAATCGGTCTCGGAAGCGAGATAAGCCAGATATCGGCCGTTTACTACGTGAACGGCATCGACCATTTTCTGAAAGACCAGATGGGCTTCCATTGCTACAGCCGGTATATGGACGACTCATACCTGATCGGGGATATTGACGATCTGGCGCT
>JAFUBE010000957.1 GCA_017460365.1 Eggerthellaceae bacterium | reverse complement strand
GAAGTATCTCGGGTGCCGAAGCCTTACATCGCCTATGTCTACGCGAAGCGCGGCGCAATCGACTACGGCGAAGGTTATTCCCTCGACTTCACCGTGGCCGTCATGCAGCCTTCCGACAAGGTCTTCGAGAAACGCCCCTCTATCATGATGTGGATGATGATTTCGGCGTTCGCGCTGTTGCTCGTGGTGTTCGCCATCGTGTTCGCGTTGGTGAACCGCGTGGTGATCCGGCGCATCGACGAGGAAAACGCCGCGCTCGCCCGCATTACCGACGGAGACCTCGAAGCCCGTGCCCAAGCGGGCGGGTCGCGCGAGTTCGAGTCGCTTTCCGACGGCATCAACGTGACGGTCGACACGCTGAAGGGTTGGATCGCCGAGGCCGAGACGCGCATGGACGCCGAACTTTCCACGGCGCGCGCCATCCAGGAGTCGGCGCTTCCACGCACCTTCCCGCCTTATCCCGATATCCTGAAGTTCGACATCCTCGCCAGCATGAACGCGGCCAAGCAGGTCGGCGGCGACTTCTACGACTTCTTCCTCGTGGGCGACGATTGCGGTCCCAAGTCGGGGAGGCTCGGGTTCGTGGTGGCCGACGTGTCGGGCAAGGGTGTGCCGGCGGCGTTGTTCATGATGAAGGCGAAGGCGTTGCTGCGCGATTACGTTGGCAGCGGCATGGAGCTCGGCGAGGCCGTGGAGGAAGCGAACCACCAGCTTGTCGACGGAAACGACAACGGAATGTTCGTGACCTGCTGGGTGGGCTTGCTCGATTACGGTACGGGGCACGTCGATTTCGTGAACGCCGGTCACAACCCGCCGCTTCTGTGGACACGCGCGGGAGGCTGGCAGTGGCTGCGCGAGAAGTCGGGCGTGCCGCTGGGGCTCTTCGAGATGCCCTACGAGGCGCATGCGCTCGATTGCAGCCCGGGCGATACGTTCATCCTGTACACCGACGGCGTCACCGAGGCGTTCGACGTCGATGAGAACCTGTACGGCGAAGACCGCCTGCTTGCCGTTGCCGAGAAGGGGTATCGCCTGCATCCGCGCGAGCTGCTCGAGACGGTGCGTGCCGACGTGGCCGCCCATGCCAAAGGTGCCGAGCAGTCCGACGACATCACGGTGCTCACGCTCGAGATCGGCGTACCGCCCGAGATCACGGCCACGCTCGAGGTGCCTGCGCATGTCGAAGAGCTCGAGCGCGTGAACGACTTCCTGCATGCCGAGCTGAACGCGCGCCTGTGCCCGCAGCGCGTGCAGAACCAGCTCGATATCGCGGTGGAAGAGCTGTTCGTGAACGTGTGCCATTACGCCTATCCCGATGCGACGCCCGAAGCGCCGGGTTGCGTGCGCATTCAGCGCACCTACAGCGCCGATCCTTCGCGCATCACGGTGGACATCATCGACGAGGGCGTGCCCTACGATCCGCTCGCCAAACCCGACGCGGTCACGCCCGAGGACATCATGGAAGTCCCCATCGGCGGCCTGGGCATCCTCATGGCCAAGCGCTGCACCGACGAAATGCGCTACGAACGCATCGACTCCTGCAACGTCGTAACCATCGTGAAGAAGTGGTAATCCGCCATACGTCGGAGTTGGCCTGGGACGGACCCTCTCCGCCCCAGGTCGCGTGACGTCAAGTATACTTAGCCAGATGGCCCGGCGAAGGCGGTGTGATGAACGGACTCGACAACAAGGTCATGAAGCGAGTGCTCGCGGCGTTGTTCGCCGTCATTCTCGTTGGAGGCGTCATGCAAGCGGTCTTCATCGACGCGTTCAACAAAACCGAACACACCGCGACGGGTGCGGACGCTACGCAGCCGACCTACCTGGAGTTCAACGACCGGGAAGACAGTACGAGCACGTGGGTGAAGCGCGACTTCAACCTGAACGGCGAAACGGTCGACTTGCTGGCGCAGACCGTCGACGGCACGCTTGTGAACAACTCCGACGACGCCATCTCGTCGTGGGGAGCCACCATAAACATCGAAGGCGACTGCTTCATAAACAACGCTTGGGTCGGCACCGTTGAAATCCACCAGTTTGTGGGCACCGAACGCGAAAAGACCCAAACCCTCGACCTGCGAAGCTATGACCTGGCGAGCATCGAACTCGAGCACCTTTACGATGGCGACTTGCTGATTCCGCTCGCAAAAGGCGACCGCATCGTGTACTACCCGTCGGCGAAAGACGAGCTTCAGGTCGAACCGCACAGCGAGCTCACCATGGGAATGATCTTCTACTACCTCGGCGAGCTCGACCTGTCGAATTACACGATCGAGTATCACTACCACCGCGATTTCACGTACGGTCCGGGCTTCATCGTGCTCGTCGTGCTTGCGGCCTTGTGGGTGCTGCTCTTCACGGCGACGATGGTTGCCGACGCCTCGTACAAGCGCGCCATGCGTGAATCCGACCTGCGCAAATCGGGGCTATCCACGATGTCGAGCATCTATTCGGTCATCAGCTTCATCGACTTGACGACAGACGAGCTCATACCCGTGCATGCGGATGCGAAGACGGGGGAGGCCCTTCCGCCGGGCGGCGGCGCGAGGGCGCGGCTGCTCGATATCTTCGCGCGCGACACGGCGGCGCCCTACAGCGAGGCCGTGCTGGAATTCGTCGACCTGAGCACGCTGCCCGAGCGGCTGGAGAAAGAAAGCATCGCCTTCGAATACGTGAGCAAGGCCTTCGGGTGGTCGCAGGTTCGCTTCTTCGCCGCTGAAAGGGAGGAAGGGCAGCCCCTCAAGCGGGTGCTTCTCACCATTCAGGACATCAACGACGAGAAGCGGCAGCTGAGCGACTTCGAGGAACGGGCAGCCCGCGCGGAAAGCGTGAGCCGTGCGCGCGACGCCTTCGTTGCGGGGGTAGCGGCTTCCATGATGTTCCCGATTCGCGACATCCTCGCGTTCGACGAGCGCATCATGAACGAAAGCAGCGAAGAGCCGATTCGGGATTACGCGAGGCGCATAAAGAGCCGAGCCCGGCTGCTCTCTTACATGGCGGAAAGCACGGCGGATTCGACGCGGCTGACCGAGGCGGGCGCCGAGCTCGCATCCGACGAGTATTCGTTCTCAACCATGATGGAAGAGGTCAGCGATATCGTGGAGGCCACGATGGAGGACAAGGACCTCACGCTGAAAGTCGACGTGCCCGAAGCGTTCCCGGACCGTCTCGTCGGAGGCGAGCGCGGCCTCGAGCGGGCGCTCGTGGGCACGCTCGCGGACGCAGCCCGCAAGGCCCGGGGCACCACCGTGGCGCTCTCGGTCTACGCCAAGGAGCACGACGGGTTCGTGCACCTGCTGTTCTCCGTTCGCATCGCCGGCGGCGGAATGCCCGCTCCCGAGGCCGAAAAGCTCGCGAGCTTCATCGCGAGCCTGGAGGAAGAGGGCGGCTACGCTGTCGCCGGCCAGGTGCAGGAACTCGAGATGACGGCCGTGCAGCTCGCGTACGCGGGAACGGCCCTGCAAGTGATAAACGAACCCGAAGGAGACTGCGAGCTCTACTTCGAAATCGAGCAACGCATCGCACCGCAGCCCCAGAAAGCAGGCGAGTAAACATGCGCCCCGCCCTCGCCCCTGGCCTTGGCTCGAGCCCCCACTACCCCACTTACTGCCAGACCCAAAGTGGGGTATTTTGGGTTACGCTTCCTCTAGCGCACGTCTTCCGCAAAATACCCCACTTTGGGTCTGGCAGTAAGTGGGGTAGTCGATGACGATCGCGTACGGAGCATGCCTTGTGGTGTCGGCGGCCGTTTTCGTGTACATGGCCCAGAAAGGCTACAGCAACATCGACACCAACTACTGGCTCATGGTGATCCTCATCCCCATCGTCATCATGG
>JAFUBE010000956.1 GCA_017460365.1 Eggerthellaceae bacterium | reverse complement strand
GGGGGGACGCGTCGATGAGACAGGGGGCGGCCGTCACACCCGTCACGTCCCTTCGGGTTCGAGCTTCGCATTGAACGAAAGGCTGCGCGTCGTTTCCATGCCTTCGAACTGAATCTCGTACGCGCTGCGATCCGCATCGATGTCGACGATGGTGCCCGCACCGAACACGAGGTGGTTCACCCGCGCTCCAACTGCGAACGCGGGGCCCGCTTGCACCTGATCGAGCAGACGGTCTTTGGTGCGCATGTAAGCTCGCGCGTCCTTCACGAGCGAATCCTCCAGCGGCGTCTCGAAATCGACGAGATCGGGGTCGATGTCGAGCACGAAACGACTCGGGTAGCGCGGCATGCCATCATGCGCCGCACCGTCCGCACACGTAAGGAACAGCCCTTTTTCAGCGCGGGTCATGGCCACGAATGCGAGCCTCCGCTCTTCTTCCATCTGCTCGGTCGTCTGCGTTTTACGCGAGGGAATGACCCCCTCGTTCATCGAACAGATAAACACATACGGAAACTCGAGACCTTTCGCCGCATGCACGGTCATAAGCTTCACCTTGTTCGACGACAGGCCCTTGTCGAGGTTCGTCATCATAGACACGTGCGCCAGAAAATTATCGGGCGTGGCCTCTTCGCCGCAGGTCGTCTCGAATTCATAGACGGCTTGTCGCAACTCGGCCAAGTTGTCAAGACGCTCCTGGCTGCCCTCGGTGCGCAACGCCTGCTCGTAGCCGCTCTTGTCGAGCAAGTCGGCCAACAGCTCGCTTGCCGGACGCGACTCGGCAGCCGCAGCATAGCGTTCAACCAGATCGACGAACGCGCGTGCTTTCGTCCCCTTCATAATGGCGTTATCCACATTGTCGACGAGCGCACGGTACAGCGACACCCCATTGCCTTCGGCGTACTGGCGCAAGAACTTCATGCGCCGCTGCCCCAGGTTTCGCTTCGGCACGTTGGCGATGCGCTCGAATGACAAATCGTCGCGGAAGATGACCATGCGCAGGTACGACAGCGCGTCTTTCACTTCCTTGCGGTCGAAGAACTGCACGCCGCTGTAAATGGCATAGGGAACCTGCGCCTTCACGAGCGCTTCCTCAATCGGGCGCGACGCATAATGAGCGCGGTACAGCACGCAGATGTCGCGCAAGGCCACGCCTTCGGCTTGCAGGCGCTCGATTTGCCCGGCAATCCACGCGGCCTCGTCGGCCGAGCTCTTGCCGTGGTAACAACGCACCTTTTCACCCGACTGCTGCAACGACACGAGGTTTTTCTTCATGCGGTTGCGATTCGCGCTGATAAGCGAGTTGGCAGCCATGGTAATCTGCGGCGTCGAACGATAGTTGTCGTTCATCATGATTGTCTGGGTGCCTGGGAAACGCTCGTCGAAATCGAGCAAGAACTTCACGTTGGCGCCGCGCCACGTGTAAATGGTCTGGTCGGGATCGCCCACCACGAACAAGTTACCGTGATAGCCGGCAAGCACTTCCATCAGTTCGTGCTGCAACCCGTCGATATCCTGGAACTCGTCAAT
>JAFUBE010000955.1 GCA_017460365.1 Eggerthellaceae bacterium | reverse complement strand
AGCGGTTCGCGAGTCGCAATTCGGCGCTGACGCGCCGCGGGCGGCACGAGTGCCGCCCCTACGATAGGCCCCGATTCCGATAGCGCACCCCGATTGGAGCCGGAGAACAGCGCCTTACAGGGGATGCAGGGCGGTGTCGGGGCGTTATTCGCATGGCCTCCATCCCATGCGCGCCGCGCGATTCTTGCCATTCGTCAGCGCGGGCAGCAGAAATCGAGTCATGCGCATGCGAAACGCGCCGCACTAGATGCTCGCACGCCTGCAAACGCCGCCGATTGCGGCATCGAAGACGGCCCGTACGGAGTCGAAGCCGCGGGCGGCGATCAGGTCGCGGGCCTCCTCGAGCGCGCCGGGGACCCTCCGCGCCAGATCGTCGAAAGCCCGCATCGCGAGGTCCGGGTTCTTCACGCACGCCGACACGACATCGCGCATGGTGCCCCTCGTCACGTCGGCGATCCTGCGGCTCGGGCACAGCGGCACGCCCATCTCGAGGTACACATGCGGGTAGAGCGTCGTGTTCACGACGTCGTAAAGCGGCGCCAGCTCGATGGTGTTCCAATCGGGGACGTGCAACAGCGCGGAGTTCTTCAGGTGCTTGTCGCAGTTGCCCACGAGGTAGTCGAACATCGTGTACTCGATGGCCAGCATGACGTCGCCGAACGCGTTCACACTCGCGCGATTGACCAAGTGCGTTATGACCGAAAGGTAGTTCGCCTCGCTGGGTGCGTACCTGTCGGGCAGGCCGCTTGCCTGCATCATGTCCTCCTGGTGCAGGCGCCCGTACGCGGGCCGGCCGGCGACCATGCACCCTTCGAGCGTCACGCGGTCGAACCGCGTCACCGAAAGGAGCGGCTGCCCGTCGGTGGGCAGAAGCTCGCATTCCGCGGCGGGGAGGCCGACCAGCCGCGCAGCCTCCAGGCACAGCGCCTCGTTCACCGTCTCGTTCGGGTACAAGTCCGCGTTGCACGCCTTCACGATGCGGTTCGAAGGCGCGCTGCCATGCGGAAGGAACCACTTTCTGCTAACGGGATCGCGGTACAGACCCACCTTCGCCATCGCCCCCGGAAGCGACAGCCTGGTCTTGCCCGCCGTGTCCAGCGCAACGGCGGTCGGATGCGCCGAGAAGTCATCGAAGAAACCGTCGGGGACTTCGGCATACGCGGGATCTTGCCCCACGTTGTCATCTCCGACCGACAGGAGCAACGCGCCGACGGATTCGTCCCTGAGCTCGGCGAGAACTGGGAGGTACTCGCCCTTCTCCGCACGCAGAAGCTCGAGGAAATCGTCGCCGACCTTGCCCTCGGGAGTCAAGGCGGCGAAGAAGGCGGCGGTTTCGTCGAGGGTAAAGGGCTCGGGGCGCACGGGCAGCCGGACGGAAATCGGCTCGCCGCCGTAGGCCGAATCGTACCGGAACCTCGCCCGACCCCTTTCGGAGCCAATCGAGCCGATGCGCTCGAATGAGCCGCGCACTTCGCGCCACACGGCCACACGCGTCGCTTCCGGCTTCGGCGCAGCTTTGCGTCCGGACGCTTCTCGGCGCTTGTCGGCGCCGGCTTCTTCGCCGAGACGGCTCATTTCGGAGCGGCTGCCTGTGGCCTCACTCATCGCGCTTGCCCCTTATGCTCATGACGAAATCGACGCCGATGCCGGTCGCGTAGTCCATCACCTTGCCGATGTCGACGCTCGCGCGCCCGCGCTCGATGTCGCCTATGAGCTGCCGCGAGAAGCCGCAAAGCCCCGCCACCTGCGCCTGGGTGTACCCGAGCTCCCTGCGCCTCGTGCGCAAAACCTTCCCGATTTCGGGCATAGTGTGGCATTTGGTGTTCGCCGGTTGGTCGAAACGCGACGCAAGGGCCGTTCGCATGCTGTAGCACTCCAAAATGTCGTGGTTACGTGACATTTCGCATTGTAGCACGATTTGTCATAGTTACGTGACATTTCGCACCGTAGACAGGCGGCACATCACCCGTCGCATCGGCGCCGAAGCGGCTTTCGAGCCAGCGGGGCGAAGGCTGGAAGAACCAGCAAGGCGAACGGCCCGCAGCCCGTGCAACAACCGTTACAGCTTCAGAGGCAGGTACAATCTGCCCGAGCCGGGTATCGGGGCGAAGCCGTACCTTTCGTAGAAGCCCAGGGCCATCTCGCTCGCAGGGTCGACCACCAGCGCCTTCGCCCCGAGGGAGTCTGCTATCGCGAGCGACCTCGCGATAGCGTCGGCGAGCAGCGCCGATCCAAGGCCCTGCCCCTGGTACCTGGCGTCGACCCCCAGCATGCCGAGCAGGACCGCAGGCACCTGCTCCGGCGCGTTTCTCTTGAGCCGGCCGGCGCCGACGCTCGCCCTGTCGATCGAATGGCTGCTGAGCGTGTAGAAGCCGGCCGGCGTCGCATGGTCGGCGGTGTACGAGACGTAGACCACGGCGGTGAATGCGGGGCGGCGTCGGGAGCACGCGCCCCGCTCGCTACTTCCCCAGCCGCGCCAGGATGCTGGCCACCGACGTTTCGTCGGCGATCTTGGCGACCGCGAAGCTTCTCTTGCCCGCGTCTTTCAGCGAGGCGCCCACGAAGTAGCCAGCTGTCTCGTCTAGGATCAGGAAGCGATCGTGGAACGCCGTCGTGCGTTCCACCGCGAGCCGGGGGTACTGGGCGTTGAATGCGTCGACGTCGAGCTGGGTGAGGCCGGCCCGCGGGCGGGTCCATAGCGCGACATCCACGCCATCGGCCTTCTTGGCGAGGATGTTGAGCGTGCCAACGTCGACGTAGCCATCGATGAGCACGATGCTCTTCTCGGCCTTCTGAACGAGCGACACCAGCAGCTCGAAGGTGTCGTAGATCTGACCCTCGAAAAAGACCTTCTGCTTCGGCGCGTCGTGCGTCTCCATGTAGTCGAACACCCGCTCGAAGCGTTCATCCGTGGTTTTCTGGTACTCGAGCTGCCGCAGCTCCACGGCGCGGATCTGCTCGAACATTGCCGCGTTGCCGGCGATGAAATGGCGCATCTCGACGAAGCTATCCATGATCCTGATGCTGACCTCAATCGCCTTATCGCTGCGGAGCACGGCGGAGAGCATGGACACGCCCTGCTCAGTGAAGACGTAAGGAAGATAGCGACGCCCGCCGCGTCCAGTTTTGTTTGAGGTCACAATTTGTGACCTCAAAGATTCGGCTTCTTCTTGAGTTAACTGGAAGCGGAAACGCTCTGGAAACCGCTTCATGTTGCGCTTGATGGCCTGATTGAACACCTTGGTCTCCACCCCGTACAGCATCGCCAAATCGCTGTCGAGCATGACCTGCTTTCCGCGAACGGTGTAGATTAGATCACGGATTGCCGGCTCGCTCGCGGGGGCGATGGCAAGGCCCTCTTCGGACGGCCCGGCCATTTCGCCGCCGGCCTCGTCGACGACCTCGGCGGCGACCTCGGCGGCGACGCTCTTCTCTTCTTCTGCCATATCGTCCACCTCTCCGCCTCAGTACCTGCCCACTGATTCATGCCACTTCCCCTCAGACACGATGTGGCACTATTCCGCAGTTGCGCTTGTGGCCCCGTATGCCTTTCCGCGGAATTGTGCCACATCGCGTCTGACGTGAAGCGGCACGCCGCGTTCGGGATGGGGTAAAGACGTGCTTACCTAAGCTCTCGCGGGATGAATTGTAGCAGGCTTCTTCGTTCGCCGGGTTGCCCCGCACGAATCTGACATTGGATGCGGGGCGGTGTTGGAATCTGCGGCACGGCACAGGCGCTGGTTCCCCTCAGGCCTGCCTTGCGGCTATGTCGGCGCGGAGGAACAGGGTGGCCTTGCCGGTCGTCTTCGCCGGTCGCAGGGCGCCGCTCTTCACGAGGGCGTTCACGTTCTGGCGCGTGCAGCCGAGCATGCGCGCCGCCTCGGTCGCGTCGACCAGCATGCCGGGCGCGGCGGCGGCGAGGTCTTCCCACGAAAGGGGCACGGGCACGCCGGCTTCGCGCAGCGTGCTATCGGCGATCCAGGCGTTCTCGCCCCAGCGAACGCCGCGCCCCCCGAGGGCGACCTGCACGCGCCAGAACGCGTCTCGGCTGACGAGCGCACGGGCGATCCTAGCGTCGCCGGTGCCGATCGCGCGCACGTCGCACAGGCAGGCGTCCCCTTCCCGAAAGGCCACGAGCAGCCTGAACCTCTCGAGGGGCACCGCCTCCACGATGCGGCCGCGCTCGCGCTCGCGGAACCATTCGGGCGCGTCGGCGGGCGCAAGCGGCTCCAGATAGCACGAGTCTTGCGAATTCCGACCGCCCGTCAGCTCCAACAGCTTGAGCGAATCGTAGCGGTCGAGGCCGTTCACCTTCAACACCTCGCCGAGGTTCTGTCGGCTGCGCGGCGCCACGCGCGACTCGGCCCAGCGGCGCGACCAGGCCGGATCGACCGTCCATGCGCCGCGGCTTGCGAAAGACGACAGGATGAGCGGGACCGTCCACGGGTCGGTGCCCTTCGGCATGTCGATGTGGTATTCGCGCCCGGCGCCGTAGCAGGACACCACCGCGAGCGTCGACCCCTGTGCGTCAGCGCTGTCTTTCAACGCGAAAAGCCTCATAGGCGCACCACCTTCCCCAGATCATCTCCCACGCCTTGTCGCGCCACGCGGGGGTCGTGGCCTCGCCGAGACCCTCGAACAGGGCCGCCCGGTCGCCTTCGCGCAGTGCGTTGAACCGTGGCAGGCGCTCGGGCGGGATCAGCCCAAGGTTGTCGCGCGCGGAGTGCGAGCCGAGGAAGCTTTGCACCGGCAGATCGGCCATCGCATCGAAGCTCGCCACATTGTCGTCGGTGCGGGCGCGGAACATGAGCGACAGCCCGTGGTCGAACAGCGGAGCCAGCCGCATGGTGCGCGACCTCGGATTGCGGAGTACTTCGAGGTTCGCGCCGTGCCGGTCGCGGATGAGGATGCGGAAGGCCACCGCGATCGACTGGAACGCCTGGTCCTGCCAGCCCAAGCGTTCGCAGAAGTCGAGCGGTCGCTCGCCCTCGGTGCGTTCGAGCTGGTAGAAATCGTCGAGCGCGAGCTTGTTTTCGCCAGGCGCCTTGAAGTCTTCGCTCGCGTTGAGCCACGTTTCGTACACCCGGCCGTCGACGCGCACGTCGGCGTGGATGAGCTGGTAGTGAAGGTGCTCGACGCCGAGGATCTCGAGCAAGCGGTCTACGACGATCTCGTTCACGCATTCGTGCCCGACGATGCCGCGCACCGAATCGTAATCGGACAGCTTGTAGTAGGTCTTGCGCGGTCCGAGCTCGTCGGACGATTTCAGGAACGACCCGGCGGTACCCGACGACTGCCTGGCCTTGGCCCAGGAAAGGCCGGTGAGATCCTGCTTCTGCACAACGATTTGCGACTTCATGACGCCCCCGGAGCTCATGCGTTTTGACGTATGATAAATCGTTGGTTTGTCGTATGTCAAGTGCTGCGTTCAGCAAATAACTGCCCACCAGACTCGTCTATTCGCCCCGTGGAGCGTTCAAGAAATCTCGAAGTAGCTACGGCTAAGCCTTCGATTTCTTTCGCGCCCCACGGAACGAATATCCTTCGTCTGGCGGGCAATTATTTGCTGAACGCAGCACTAGTTGTTGGCATGGTGCGATCGGCATTGTGTTGCCCGGGCCTATCGGATGTGGGATACTGACATCGGCCACTTGCGCAAGACGCAGGGGCTTCCTAGTGCGCGGGGCATATCCCCGCGCTTTTCGTATCCATAGGGAGGCGCCGCTTTGTCAAAGATCATCAGCGTATTTCTCGACGAAGCCGGCCAGGAGCGCACATGGAATCCACATGCGAAGTGGTACCTGCTCACACTCGTGTTGCACGACCAAGACGATGACATCACCCGCCACGTTGATGCCTACGAAGGCTACATCCGCCAAAAGGGACTGCCCGACGTTCCGTTCCACATGGTCGATTTAATGCACGGGCACGGCGGCTATACGGGCCTCAGCCTCGCCGACCGCAAGCGCCTGCTCATGTCGTTCAACTCGCTCGTTCAGCGCCTGCCCGTCGGCTACTGCACTTTCGCATACCGCCGCTCCGAGTTCGGCGACTACCAGGACCTGTCAGCGCGCATGGAGCGAGACCTCAAGGAGTTCATCGACGAACACCTCGCGGAGTTCCAGGGCTACGGCACAGCGGCCGTGTACTACGACGGAGGGCAATCTGCCGTGAACCAAGCCGTGCACCATGCTTTCGACGAGAATCTATCCGCCAACGTTGCCGAGTACAAGAAGCTGCGCTACCAGGAGCGACGTCTGGCCCAGGTGGCAGACTACCTCT
>JAFUBE010000954.1 GCA_017460365.1 Eggerthellaceae bacterium | reverse complement strand
CGTGCGGACGGCGGCGGAATTATTCATCATGTCCCTAGCCGATATCTAACAATCTTTCGCATTTGGGAATGCAAGTGGGCTTGCGAATATAGGCCCGACTAAGAACGCCTGCATCCATTGCAATATAGTACACTCACGTCTAGGTAAATGCGTTTCCCCCAGGTAAAACTGCCGCCGCTTTCATTAAGCGCATGGCTAGCCACGCAACGGCAACGCCAGATACCAGGCGAAAGGAGCAAATCGTTGAATCCCATACTAAAATGGCTAGGAACCAGAGGCAGGGACAGGATGGCCAAGGTTATCTCCACCCAGGCAACCGCGCACCCCTTGCCCGACGACCTCGTCTTCCACGGTGACCTGTCCTACGAAGGTGCGGGCGCAGCACCGCTTGCAGCTGACGTCTACCGCCCTAAGGACGCATCCGCAGACCCCTTGCCCATTGCCGTGTTCGTGCACGGAGGCGGCCTGTTCGTGGGAAGCCGCAAAGCCAACCGCGAATACGCCGAACTCCTTGCAGAGCGTGGATACGTGGTGTTCGTTCCCGAATACCGCCTCATCGACGAGACGGACGGCATCGGAATAATCTCAGACGTTTGCTCGGGCCTTTCGTATCTGAAAGACCATGCTGCCGAGCTCGGCGGCAACCCTTCGCGCATCCTGATGATCGGGGAAAGCGCCGGCGGGTTTCTCGCGCTCTACGCCACCGCACTCGCGAAATCTCCCCTTTTGCAAGAAACGTTCGGCATCGAAGCGCCGAAGCTATCTGTTCGCGGGCTCGCGTCCTTCGGAGGCATGCTGTATACGGCCAACACCGATCTAATCGGCCTGGTGTACCGCCGCGATATGTATGGCGAGAGGCTGCGAAATGCGAACTTCAAGGCGCTCATGAATCCCGAAACCCCCCAAGTCGAATTGAATTTACCGCCCATGCTGCAGGTGACGAGCAAAGCCGACTTCCTCAAGTCTTACACGCTACGCTATAACAGCGCGCTCATGCTGGCGGGACACGACCATCGACTCATCTACTACAATGAATGCAAGGAACTCAAGCACGCATTCCCTTCCCTTCATCCCGAGCTCCCGCAGAGCAAAGAGGTACTCGACGAGCTCGATGCCTGGTTCAAGAGGCTCTAGGGGGCGTGACACTTCTCGTCACACAGAGAGGCCATGCCTGTTTTCGCAGACATGGCCTCTCTGATACCAAGCTACTTTTCGGAAGCTCGCAAGTTACTTGGTCGCCTTGGCGTCCTTGGCGGCCGCCGTCTTGGTGGCGGATGCGGTCTTGGTGGCAGTTGCGGTCTTGGCAGTGGTTGCCGCCTTGGCGGTATCCTGCTTAGCGGCAGCAGTCTTGGTCTTCTTGGGCTCTTCCACTACCTCTACTTCGACGACCTCGTCCTTTTCCTCCGCGCTCTCCGGGGCATCGGGAATCTGATCACAGACCTTCTGTTGGCTTTTGATCCAGAACTCCGCCCTCGAGTCCGCCTGCTCCACGAAGTGCTCGTTGGCCATCTTCTGGAATTCCGTCACAGACT
>JAFUBE010000953.1 GCA_017460365.1 Eggerthellaceae bacterium | reverse complement strand
GTGCTACGCCATTCCCGAGGCCGCAGGGAAGCACTTGAACTGCGTGCACGCCATGAAGGTGCATGTCTCCGAGGCGAAGTTCGTCGACTTCGCTCGCTCTTGCGACTCGTCGCCGGCGCCGACGTTCGCGGCCATCATGGCCGACACGGTGTTCGCCGTGCATCCTGAGTGCGACGAGCCGATTACGGCCCTCATCCCCTTCTCGACGCGAAAAGTCATGGGCCTTCCCAACACCTTCAAGAACACCTCGAATGCGGCGTTCGTCCGATTCGATCCGAAGGAGCGCGCGAGCTCGTCGTTTGCCGAAGCGGCGCAGGCTGCACGCACGGCCCTACGGTCGCACACTACACCCGAGCTCATACGCTTTATGGCCAACGCCGCGCATCAATCCTTTGCAGCGGCTGACGAGCTTACGGGGTTCGCGGCAAAGCGCGAGGCCCTCAACCGCTTAAGCAGCTATGAAGCGCCTATCAGCGTCGACTACGTGGGAGGGCTTCGTTCCGAGGGTTTCGAGGACCAAATCGCAGATGTCCGCTACCTCGCGATGCCGGTAGCGGACGCAAATCCCGGCATCAGCCTGTTCGTGACGGCGACGGCCGGCGCTTTCAACCTCATGTTCGCGCGCACCATGGCGACAGACGTTTACGACAAGTCATTCCTGGCCCAGCTCGACAAACTCGAGATCGGCTACGAGCTTGTCGGGGAAATGACCTATGCCACGCCGCGCAGCAGCCTATTCGGCGCGCTCGGCCTTGCCTAACACGACTTGGCTTGCATGACGCATCCGTCAATTCGAGCGGAAGGATTCGATCACCATAACCGATAGCCGCCCGATACCCGATTTTCAGCTCGGCTAACAGGACTTGTGAGTAAACAGCGCGTTGATGGCCAAAGCGCCGCCCCCATCGGGCGGCTCAGGATGTCAGCGGTGCGGAACTGCCGCGTGCGGAGCGTCGCGATGCGCAGCGCAGGCCCCTCGAGCGTCGGCTTCACCTCAGGGTCGCAGGCAACCTGGAGGCACGACCGCCACCCCGTCGGGTCGGAGATAGGCGTACTGGACGGGCGCCATCGCCATGAGCAGCGAGGGGGCACCCATGATGTCGTGGTCTATCTTGCCCGACAGCTTGAGCAGGCCGGCGGCGCCCTCTTCGACGCGCGCGCTCCCCATTTTCGTCTCAACGAGCGCCCAGCGGCAATCGCCGAGCACCACCACCGCGTCGGCCTCGCGGCCCGCATCGTCATGGTAGTGGTAGACGCTTCCCCCCCAGGCTCTCCGCATACACGCGCAGGTCGCGCACGCACAGCGACTCGAACAGCTTCCCGAGGGTCGGCATGTCCCGCAGCAGGATGTCCGGCGTCGCGCTCATAGCCGCCGCCGCCAGCGAGGGGTCGACGAGATGCCTGGCGGGCGTGGTCGTTATCCTCGTCCTATCGCGCAGCGACGGCCTCCATGCGGGCAGATCCTCGAACACGTAGAGCTTGCGAAGCGCAGCTATGCAGGCGTCGACGGTCGCGCGTGACAGCTCTGACTCCTGGGCTTTCATAAGGCCCCGGATGTTCTCGATCGTTGATTGCGTCGTGACGCTGCGGGCGTAAGCCTCCATGATGAGCAGCGCGTATTCCGGGTTTCGCTGCACTCCGTCGATGCGGCTTATGTCCTCCTCGGCCACAACGCGCACGTAGTCCCGCGACATCCCCAGGCCAACATCCCCTCCCAGAACCACGGCTTGGGGCCATCCGCCGCGACAGACCAGCCGCGCCATGCCCTCCGAAGAGGGCGGCCTTCAGATACCCGAAAGGTCGGAAGACCTTCGCGAGCTCTGGGGACAGGCGACGCGATGACGACATACCCTGCCTTACGCGCCGCGAACGCAACAGCGTTTCGGATGCGCAAAGGGGGACCTCGTGAGCGAGCACTTCCCTACGGCCCATCGGGAGAGGTGGCGCAGAAGGCGAAGAAGCCGGAAGGCTAGCGTGTCGAATCACACGGCCCCTGACATACCGGGTAGCACAGCAAGGCGTCCTCCGCTAAGGGTTGTGATTATTTGAACGCTAAGTTCTCAGCAATTGCAAGGTGATGCGCATGGGCGATATCGCATTTGTGCGCACCTGTCCCCGTCGTAGCGCGCATCGCCGGCCAAGACCGGTTGCTGCCCTCGCTTCTGCGGAAAACCGGACGATCGGGAAAGCCATGCGCTGCGCCATAAGGGACGGGTAAGATTTACATAAATGCTATTCCATAGTACTATTTACGTATGTTAAAGAACGCAAGGATACCGGGCTACATGACGACGGCCGAGGCGTCGGCCGCGTCGGGGCTCTCAGCGCACCGCGTCGGATGCCTCGCCCGCGCGGGCGAGATCGGCGCCGTCAAGAGCGGGAACACCATCCTGGTGGACGCCGCTTCGCTGCAGTCGTACGCAGCGGCGAACCAGGGGCGCGGCCGCCCTTTGGACGCGCGAACGGCCTACGCCGCGCTGTGGCTGCTCTCGGGGCTCGAGGCCGGCTGGCTCTCGTACGCCCAGTCGAGGAGGCTCCGTCTTCGGCTGCAGGCCGCCTCGGCCGAGTCGCTGTCATGGCAGCTGCGCAAGCGGGCCGAGACGCGCCGCTACCGCGCGAGCGATTCGTTCCTGGGCGGCGTGGCGGGCTCCCTCCACCGCTCGGGGGCGAGCAGCGCGCGCCTCGCCGAGTTCGGGCTGCTGCAGGCGAGCGGAACGGCCGAGGGCTACTGCCTGAGCGAGGACGTGGGCAGGCTCGAGGCGTCGTTCTACCTGGTGGAGGACCCGCACGGCAACGTCGTCGTGCACGCGGCGCCGTGGCTGCCCGACGGCATAGGGGCCGAGATGCCGGCAGCGGTCACCGCCGCCGACCTGGTCCAGTCGATGGACACGAGGGAGCGCGAGGCGGGGCTCGGAATGCTGAGGAGGCTGCTCGATGAGCATAGGGACGCTTGACGTGACCGAGGCCATTCCCGCGTGGAAGACCGTCCTCGACATATCGGAGCTGGTCCCGCAAGATTCCTGGATGCTGGTCGGCGGGCTCATGACGCAGGTGCACGCGGGGCTCGCCGGTATGCGCTCGCGCGCCACCGACGACGTCGACATGCTCGTGGACGTCATGGCGAGCCCCCGAAACGTCGGGTCAGTCGTCAGG
>JAFUBE010000952.1 GCA_017460365.1 Eggerthellaceae bacterium | reverse complement strand
ATAGCTGCCCGCCAGACGAAGGATATTCGTTCCGTGGGGCGCGAAAGAAATCGAAGGCGCAAGGCGTAGCTACTTCAAGATTTCTTGAACGCTCCACGGGGAGAATATCCTTCGTCTGGCGGGCAGCTATTTGCTGAACTCAGCACTAGATTGCGGTAAATCCCTTAACGATTGGGATATCGCCCGCGGTTTCATGCGAGAATCGCAGGTATGAAACGGATGCGCATTTCCCATATCGTGCTGGTGGTGCTCGCGGTGCTTTCGGCGGCGGTGCTGTTCACGACGTACGGAACGGTGCTGCTCTCGGCGCCGTTCGCCCACGTGCAGCTCGACGAGCCGAGTTCCGCCGACTCCGATGGCGCGCGATGACGGTCATAGCCGATTCCGGGTCGAGCCGGGCGCTCATCTTGAACGCCGACGAGGACCTCACCGGCGTCGTCGGCTGTGCGACGACCGAATCGCCCATCGACGCCATCATCGACACCTGCGTGAGCGACGGCGTCGTGTACTTGGCGGGCGTCCAGTTCGAGGCCGACAGCGATGTCATCAAGCGAGAGCGCGTCGTCGCCTACGACAAGGGCGGCACCCTGCGGGGCGTCGTCTTCGAGCTGTCGGGCGGCGGTTACGTGACGCCTTCCATCAAGGCGATATGCGATGCGCTGGGCGGCGTGGCGTTCGCCTACGATAAACAGGCCGATCAGGCGTCCGATAACGCCGACCTCGCGGCGCAGAGCACCACGATAAAGTTTGTTCTCGTTGATAAAGACGGTGTGAACGATTTGAGCGAAGCCGACGTCGGCGACGCGGCCGTGCACGATGCGGCCCTTTGCCTCGACGGCGACATCCGCTACGCAACGCTGAGCTTCCGCGGCGTGGTGGACGACGGCGTGACCGATACGCCGCCCCAGGAATACGATGGCCATGTGTTCACCGACATCGACGTGGGGGCGAACGGTGCGCTCTACGCCTGCGACGACGCAACAGGCGCGGCGTACGTCATGCGCGAAAGCTCCGATGCCGCAGATCTTTTCGCCGATGGCGAGGATTTCCAGAACGTCCACGCGAACTCCAGCACAGTCTCCCTGTGCGCAAGCAAGAGCAACAAGGTGGTGTTGTGCGGCACCACGGGCACTGTGACAAGCGCGTTTTCGACAGTGAAGCCGAGCGCGGGCTTCTCTGTGCGCATGGTGGTCGTGTGGGCGAGCGGGCTGTACCTGGCCGTGCTCGCGATAGTCCTGGTCGTTCGCGAGGTGCGGCGCCGCCTCGCGAGCCGCGACACGCACTGGATCGGGCCGGTTCTCTTGGTGGCAGCGGTCGTCTCCGCTATCGCCATCGCCGTGGGGAATCTCTCGTTTTCGTCGTACGAGTCGTCGCTCGAAACGAGGGCGCGTGAAATCAACATGTGCGCCGACTACCTGCAATCGAACGCGTCAGACCTGAGCGGCCCGATGGAGCGGATCACCAGCCGCAACGAGCTGCGCAAATTCGGGAAGGTCGGCGAGGTGACGTTGAATCCCTTCGAGGTGGCCGAGCCGGCGATGATCCTCGTGAACGCGGCGAACACGAATGCCATCGGGATGTACTGCACGGTGTACGGGCGCGACGACCAAGGCGCGTTTTACCTGTACGGCAGCTCGTTCGAGCACGTCATGGGGACATCGGCGCGCGCATCGGGCAGCGCCGGGGTCGAAGCTGCGTTCGAGCTGGACTACCCGGACGATGGCAAGATGCAGCGAGGCCGGACGTTGCGCGACGTCGCGCAGTACCGCTTCGTGCAGATTCCCGCATCCGACGGGAAGAGCGTGGTCGGAGTCGTTGAAATCGGCAGCAAGATGCGCTCCTTCGAATCGTCGGTGGTCGGCAATTTAACGCAGCAAGTCATCGCCCTGATCGTCATGGTGCTCGTCGTGTACCTGGCGTATCGCGAGCTGCGCGAATGCGGCCATTGCCTGTTCGCGTTCCAAGCGCGCCGGTCTCGCGATCCCGAGCGGTCCGTGGCTGTCCTCACGCGGCCGTTCACGCTCGCCATCACCATGCTTACGAGCATCGACTCGGTCATGACGGTGCTCATCGCGCGCGATTTGCTCACGCGCTCCGGCGCGGGCGAATCCGGCACGCTTCTCGCGCTTCCCGCTGTCATGCTCGGCATCGGGCTTGTCATCGGCCAGATCCTGTACGGGAAAGCCGGTTCGCGGGTGGGTCTGCGCCGCCTCATGGCGGGCGGGGCTGTGGCCATGTTCGCATGCGCCTGCTTCACGTGCGCGGCGGTGCTGTCGGGCAATTTCTGGCTGTACTGCGCGGCCAAGCTCGCCATGGCGGCGCCGTTTGGCATGCTATACGCGCTCGGGTACTCGCTTCCGCGACTCGCGACCGACGACGAAACGAGGGCGCTGGCGGCTGGCGGCGTGAAGCGCACCGACACGTCGGCTGCGGCGCTCGGCACGGTTCTGGGCGGCTACGCGGCGCAGATAATCGGGAATGCGTCGGTGTACGTGCTTGTCGCCGTGGCGAGCATTCCCGTCATCATAATGGCGTTGAACCTGCTGCCGCGCGGCATGAAGCCTCTCGAGCAGCTGGCGCAGCCCGACCGGAGAAGCGGCCGCGCTCTCGATTTCGTGCGGACGCCGGCGGCGCTTTCCATCGCGCTGCTCATCTTGTTGCCGTCTACGGTTGCGGCGGGGTACGCGTCGTTCCTCTTCCCGCTGTTCTCCAATGACCTGGGGCTGCAAAAGTCGGACATCAACAACATCGTGGTTATGGGCCAGCTGCTCGTGTACGTGTGCATTAGCGGGGTCGACCGGGTCGAGGCGCGCTACGGGAAACGGCGCGTTTCCACGGTCGCCATCGCCCTGCTCGGCCTGGTGTTCCTGCTGTTCGCCGTTAGGACGACGCTCGCTTGGTCGCTGGTCGTCATCCCGCTGGTCGCGTTGCTGTGCAAGTCGTCCGACGGTTGGAAGGCGTTGTGGCTGGAGGCGGCCGGCAAAGCGGGAGTCGCGGCGGGCCGGGCGATGGGCGCCATGTTCGCGACGCGCAGCATCATACTCATCGCACAGCCGTTCATCTTGGGTGCCCTGCTCGGCGTCGCCGACAGCGTGGCCATCATCGTGATCGGCGCTCTCTGCGCGGCCTGCTCGCTCGCGTTCTACCTTGCGACCCGGAGGGCGGGTACCCAGGGCTTTCAAGGAAGGTGGTAGAACATGGAAGATGTGAAATCGATAAAGGGGCGCGAGGCTCTGGAGGCGCTTGCGCGGCGCTTTCCGCAGTTGTATGTGGCGCCGGCGGAAGGTGCGCAGGACGCACATCGGGCGGCGGCCGGGCGAGGCATCGCGCCCGAGGGGGCGAATCTCGATCACTTTGTGGGAAGCCCGCGAGACGAGCTGCGCGAGGTCGACACGCCGGCGGGCCCAGTGGAGGTGCTCTTCTTGGAGCGCCGCTGCGACTTCGAGACGTTTCTGCAGGTCGTGGGCCACAAATCTGCTCCCGTGCCCATTGCGCGCACGGTGGGCGCCATTACGTTCCGGGGCCTCGCCGATTGGGGCAAGGTGGCAGAAGCGTTCGCGGCGTACCTGGCAGCTGGCGGCGACGATTGGGGAAGCGAGTTCGCGCGCTTGGCGTCGCAACCCGGAGCGTTCCGCAGCGAAATCGTGGTCATTTCCGAAGGGCCTTACAGCAACGTGTCCGCCGACGAGACGCCGTACGGGCCCGACGAGTGGCTGCGCATTTCCCGCGAGATTCGGCTGCACCACGAATGTGCGCACGTGGTGTGCCGGCGCACGATGCCCGACGACGTGCTGCCCGTGTGGGACGAAGTGACCGCCGACGTCGTGGGTCTGCTGTGCGCGACCGCACGCTACGACACTGCGTTGGCTGCACGCTTCTTGGGCGTTTCCGAGAGCGGCTTTACCGGCGGGCGCCTTGCGGAGTACCTGAGCGAAGAGCAGGCTACGCGCATCGACGAGGTCGCCGCCAGTATATACGCCGCATGCGAGCGCATCGAGCAGGCGTGCGGCCCCTCCGAAGCGGCCGACCCCTTCGCCTTCCTGCTCGCCCTCAAGCGCTCGCCTCTCGTGTGACACTTCCCGTCAGACACGAAGTGTCATGTTTCGGGTGGCGCTTGCTTTGTCGCGTGCCTTCCTCGAAAAATGGCACTTCGTGTCTGACGGGAAGTGTCACACCTAGCGCACTTCGAGCGATGCGACGATGCTCTCGAAGATGGGGTGGTTCTCGGCTGCGACCTGCGTGCGCGTGTAGTAGCTCAAGGTGTAGCAGCGGATGTCGCGCTTGAACACCAGCACCTCGCCCTCCTGCGCGATGCCTTCGACCGTGTACGAGAAGCGGAAGCCGTGCGCTTGCGCGCTTGCGCCAGCGACCGCGCGTTCGAAGTGGCCTTCGCAGTGGTAGCCACCCTTGCGGTAGCGTTTGGCGAAAGTCTCGTCTACCCGCTTCGCGACGACCTTCTCGCTTCCGAGCTTGGTGATCAGCCGATTCGAATCTTTCCACGTGACGCTCACCAGCATGTGGCGCGTTGGGTCGCGCATACCCCACATGCAGTCGTAGCTGATGCCCATGAGCGCTTCGAGTTCGTCGTGCGGGATGGGCGCAAAACCTCGAGGCGGTTTCACGGCGAGCCATTCGCTGTCTATGAGAACGGTTTCCATGGTCGTCTTTCTTTCCGTTTCGATGGTATTCTCGATTAATGGTACGCTTTTCACCAGGAAAAAAGAGAGCAGGTTTCGAAATGGTCCTTCCCCGTGAATCCCGAAAGAGATAAGTGATCCGCGATGACCACCATCCAACTGTTGAACATGACCTTCGACGTGTGGAGCGCGCTGTTCAACGTCATACTGATCGTCGGCGTGTTCGTGTCGAGGCGGCACAACCAACTGCAGGCGCGGTCGCTTGTGTATGCGCTGCTGGCGAACATGTGCGTTAACGTCGCCGAGGTGCTGGCGTACGCCTTTCGCGGCGACGCGTCGCAGCTCGGCTACCTTATGGTGCGCATCGCCAATTTCTCCGTCTTCCTCTGCAACCACCTGCTGCTGATTTTCGGGGCTGTGTTCGTCTTCCGTACTATTGAGAAAGACGGTCGCCCCGTGAGCGCCGCGTTCAAGCGCACGTATGCGGGCATCATCGTTTTCGGGATCGTGCTGCTGGTTCTGTCACGCGTGTTCGGGTTCTACTACGCTTTCGACGACCAGAACCGCTATTACCGCACGAGCGGTTACGGGGTGATGATCGCCATCCTGTTCGTCGCCATGATGCTCATGTTTGCGCTGACGATCAAGGAGCGCGAGCGCCTGACGCGGATTGAAAAGGTTTCCATCATCATGTTCGAGACGCTGCCCGCCGTCGCCATGGTCGCGCAGCTGTTCACGTATGGCATCTCTCTCACGACGTTCGCCAGCACGCTGTCGCTGACGATGATGTTCATCGCCTACGAGCTCGAGGTGTCGCGCTCGGTCGTGGAAAACGAACGGCGGATGCTGCACGACGTGATCTCGGCGCTTGCCGAGGCGGTCGACGCGAAAGACCCCTACACGCGCGGCCATTCGAGCCGCGTGGCGCTGTACTCGCGCATGCTGGCGGAGCGCATGGGGCTTGGCGCCGACGAGGTCGAGCGGGTCGTCCGCATGGCGATATTACACGATGTCGGCAAGATCGGCGTGCCCGACGCGGTGCTGAACAAGCCCGGCAAACTGACCGACGAAGAGTTCGACCTCATCAAGTCGCACGCGCGGCGCGGTGGCGATATCCTCGACAAGGTGAAGTCGATGCCCGATCTGTCAGCGGGCGCGCGCTGGCACCACGAGCACTACGACGGGAGGGGCTACCCCGACGGCCTGGCGGGCGAGGCGATTCCGCTCGAGGCGCGCATCATCTGCGTTGCGGACAGCTACGACGCCATGACTTCCGACAGAGTCTATCGCGAGCACCTATCGCAGGATGTGGTACGCGAGGAAATCGTGAACGGCATGGGAACGCAGTTCGATCCGGCCATCGCCAAGGCGATGCTCGAGATCATCGACGAAGACGCCGACTACCAGCTGCACGAGTGAGGCTGCCCGAACTGCAACAGGCGGTTCGCCTCAGTTCGTATTCCAATCAATTCGGAGAGCGAACTGCTACGGTGGTTCTATGGCCGTGCAAGGCGCCATTCGCAAATGTTGCAAAAATCGGCAAAAGATGCAAAAATCGGCAAAAGATGCAAAGTGCCTTTAGGAGCGCCTCATGAATGCGAATCCGTTCACTCCGACATTTGGCAAGGTGCCACCGCATCTCGCGGGTCGCGAGGAAATCATCGACGAAATGGGCCAGGCGTTTGCGAATGGGCCAGGCGACCCCAATTTGTCCTCGATCATAGTGGGAGCACGCGGAACGGGCAAAACCGCCTTGCTCACATGCATCGCCGAGGAAGCTGCTTCGCGCGGTTGGATTACGGCAAGCGTTTCCGCAATGCCCGGAATGCTCGACGACATCCTCCAACGTGCGCAGGAGGCGGCCGAAGAATACCTAAGTGATTCGAACGGCGTTTCGATTCGTGAGATTGGAATTCCCCAAATCCTCAGTTTGCAATTCGAACGCAAGACGGAAGAGTCGTCGAATTGGCGCACGAAGATGAATCGCCTCTTCAAAGAACTCGAGGCGCTCGATATCGGGCTGTTGATTACCGTGGACGAAGTTACGGTAAAACTCGACGAGATGGTTCAGCTCGCGAGCGTATACCAGCATTTCGTGCGCGAGAACAAACAAGTTGCCCTGGTGATGGCGGGATTGCCCTTCCAGGTATCGGAGCTCGTCGACGATAGCAGGGTGTCGTTTCTTCGTCGGGCACGCCGCCGAACCCTTGGAAGGTTGCCGGACTCCGAAATCGAGAACGCGTTCCTCGCCACGGTCGAAGACGCCGGGAAGCGAATCGGCGACGATGCGCTTTTGCGAGCCGCAAACGCTATCGACGGGTTTCCCTACATGATGCAGCTCGTCGGGTATCGTTCTTGGGCTTCAAGCAGAAGCGACGAGATAACGGCGAACGATGTAGAGCGCGGTGTGCATCAGGCTGTAGACGAGTTTCGCCTTGGCGTCATTGAAACGACGTTCGGAGAGCTTTCGCCGATGGACGTGCGCTTCTGCGAGGCGATGGCCGAAGACGGGGGTGCAAGCAGGCTTTCGGATGTGGCAACACGCATGGGCGTGAAAAGCAACTATGCGTCGCAGTACAAGAGGCGCTTGCTGACCGCTGGCGTAATCGAAGTTTCAAACGGGTTCCTGCGCTTCGCCATCCCTGGGTTCGGCGAATACGTGCGCCAGCGATAGATTCATGCTGCCTACGAAAACGCATCTCCTTAAGATTGATCAAACACCATGAGGGCGAGTTGGTGAACCTTCGCTTTCGACACCCCCCAGCGATTGCCGACATGGCGATCACGGCGCCTTGCGGGCCTAAGCCCGCAAACCCGAGAAGGACGGAGAACAGGATTGACTTCATCGACGCCTCTCACACTTCGCGACGAACGCGCGGGGGCGGGGTGTGTTCGGAAAGAACGTGTTTGCCCGCCCCCTGCGTTTTGCCTACCTGTACGGCTTGATCCCCCTCATCTGACTCAACTCGTCCCACTCTATTTCCGTCGTGCTGAGTCCACGCCGTGCGGCCTCCTGCTCGGCCTGCCAGTCCTCGTCGAATTTGGCTACTTCCTTGCCGCTTCCGTCGATGACTGCGTATTCTCCCTCTTCGTTCCGGAAGATGTAGCCGCCTGACAGCTTGTCTAGAGTCTCGTCCGATAGGGCCTGCGCTCCCATCTCCTGGGCCTTCGTCTTTTCGCTTTCGCTCATGTGCCTCTCCTTTCGCGTGCGTCAAACGGAAACCACGTCTCCCTTCCATGTCGCATTAAAACGCATGGGGGCGAGGGCCTGTTCGACAAGAACACGTTTGCCCCGTCCCTGCATGTTCATGAAGTGAAAGGAACGAGTCATGAATCCGGCCCTTGTTGACGGCTTGGGTCCAGCATGGTACCTGGCTTATGTTTAACTTTACTCATAATGTTGAGTAAAGTTACTCAATATTATTCGAGGCAAGAGGAAGACCAGCTAAATAAAGTCAAGGGGTTTTCCAGACTTTTTAGAAAGAACTTTGACAGGTGAATATGGGACAAAGAACGCTCATCCCGGGCGTTTCCGGACATGCGGGTGCGAGGCCCGGCTGGAGGCGGGGCCTTGT